>NZ_JBKQOT010000466.1:0-5671 GCF_052145395.1 Roseiarcus sp. | reverse complement strand
GCGGAATTGGTAGACGCGCCGGATTTAGGTTCCGGTGACGAAAGTTGTGGGGGTTCGAGTCCCTCCGCCCGCACCAGTTCCCGTCCGTTCCTGAGGTCGATCCTCAAGGAGCGGCTCTCCAGACCAGCGGTCGGCGCAGGCGCGGATGACGCTTTGGCGACAGTCGGAAATGGGCTAAGGGAAACCTGGCCCGTAAGAACAAGGCGGATTGGACGATGCAGGTGACGGAGACGCTGAGCCAGGGGCTCAAGCGCGAATACGACATTTTCCTTCCGGCGAGCGACCTCGCGGCGAAGTTGAACGGACAGCTGGCTGAGCTCAAGTCGAAGGCCCAGATCAAGGGCTTCCGACCGGGCAAGGTGCCGGTCGAGCACCTGCGCAAGATCTACGGCAAGTCGGTGATGGCCGATGTCGTCCAGGACGCGATTAACAGCGCCAACAAGAAGATCGTTGACGACAACAATTTGCGCCTCGCCCGCGAGCCGAAAGTCGAACTGCCGACCGATCAGACGAAAATCGACGCGGCGCTCGAGGCGCGCGGCGATCTCACCTTCAAGATCGCCCTGGAGGTGCTGCCGACCGTCGAGATCGGCGACTTCTCCCAGATCGAACTCGAGCGGTTGACCACGGACGTCGAGGACTCCGACGTCGCCAACGCGCTCGATCGTCTGGCCGACGGCCGCCGCAAGTTCGCCGACAAGCCCGAAGGCGCGACGGCCGAGGCGCACGATCGGGTCACCGTCGATTTCGACGGCAAGATCGACGGCGCTCCGTTCGAGGGCGGCGAGGGCCGCGACATCGAGGTGCTGCTCGGCTCCAATACCTTCATTCCCGGATTCGAGGATCAGCTGCTCGGCGTCGCCGCCGGCGACAAGCGGGGTGTTCACGCGACCTTCCCCGAGAACTACGCGGTGCGTTCGCTGGCGGGCAAGACGGGCGAGTTCGACGTGACGGTGAAGGCGGTCGCCGCGCCGGAAGCCTTCGCTGTCGACGACGAGTTCGCCAAGGGCCTCGGCTTCGAGGGTCTCGACAAGCTCAAGGAATTCTTGCGCGACCGGATGGTGGCCGACTACGCGCGGGTCTCGCGCGACAAGGTCAAGCGCCAGTTGCTCGACAAGCTCGACGCGCTCTATTCCTTCGAACTGCCCGAGGGGCTCGTCAACCAGGAATTCGATGGGATCTGGTCGCAGGTGATGCAGGAGCAGCAGGCTTCCGGCCGCAGCTTCGCCGACGAGAACACCACCGAGGAGGCGGCCCGAGCGGACTACCGGAGGATTGCGGAGCGCCGCGTCCGCCTTGGTCTGCTGCTCGCCGAAGTCGGGACCAAGGCGGACGTCAAGATCGCCGACGAAGAGATGACCCAGGCGCTGATCGCGCGTGCGCGCCAGTATCCGGGGCAAGAGAAACAGGTTTGGGACTTCTATCGCAACAACCAGCAGGCGCTGGCCGAATTGCGCGCCCCGATCTACGAGGAGAAAGTGGTGGATCACATCCTCGGACTCGTGAAGGTCGTGGAGCGCAAGGTTTCCAAGGACGATCTGATGAAGCCGCTGGATGACGAGGCGCCGTCCCCGGCGGCAAAAGATAACGCCGCGTTGGAGCCGGCGGTCACGGAAGCCGAGCAGCCGACGAGCTGATCACAACAAGAGGAGGGGCGGCGGCCGCCCCGCGAGACGGGCGGTCGGCGCCTCTTTTCGGAAAGGCGCTTGGCGCCTATCTACGGCGAGGCGTCCGCCGAACATCTCTTCTGGAAGAAAGAGCCAATGCGCGATCCGATCGACTACTATTACAATAACCTCGTGCCGATCGTGATCGAGCAGTCGGCGCGCGGAGAGCGTTCTTTCGACATATTCTCGCGCCTCCTGCGCGAAAGGATCGTCTTTCTTATCGGGCCGGTTGAGGACGTATCCGCGTCGCTGGTGGTGGCGCAGCTTCTGTTTCTTGAGGCGGAGAATCCGAAAAAAGACATCGCCCTGTACATTAATTCGCCGGGCGGCGTCGTTACGGCGGGACTATCGATCTACGACACGATGCAGTTTATTCGGCCCAAGGTGACGACCTTGTGCATCGGGCAGGCCGCTTCGATGGGATCGCTTTTGCTTGCGGCCGGCGAGAAGGGCAGCCGGTTCGCCCTGCCGAACTCGCGAATCATGGTCCATCAGCCGTCCGGCGGCTTCCAGGGGCAGGCGTCCGACATTCAGCGTCATGCCGAGGACATTCTCAAGGTGAAGCGGCGGCTGAATGAGATTTACGTTCATCACACCGGCCAGCCCTACGAGGCCATAGAGAGAACTCTGGACCGCGACCACTTCATGTCGGCCGAGGAAGCCAAGGCGTTTGGCATCGTGGATGAGGTGACGACCAAGCGGGCGCTCGAGGCGGAAGAGGTTAAGGCTCTGACGTGATCCGAGCCGGCGCCTCCGCTGGCTTGATTCTTGCTCCGCCATTATGCGGCCATTTTTCCAGGAACGACTTGATTTCGCCCGGAGTTTAGTGGTTGCTTGGTAAATCCGGCGTCGGAGGGTGCGACGCCGGGTAAGCAGGGACGCGGCAGACGGCGGGAGGGAGTCGGAGGCTACGTTTCGTTAGTTCAAGATGCTTAGGCTGCGTCTCGATTCGAGAAAGAGCAGCCGAGTTGGAGAAAGACAATGGCCAAAGCCGACGGCGACGCCAAGAACACGCTCTACTGCTCCTTCTGCGGCAAGAGTCAACACGAGGTTCGCAAGCTCATCGCCGGGCCGACCGTCTTCATCTGCGACGAATGTGTCGAACTGTGCATGGACATCATTCGTGAGGAGAGCAAGACCTCGCTCGTCAAGAGCAAGGATGGCATTCCGACTCCGCGTGAGATTTGCAAGGTTCTCGATGATTACGTGATCGGGCAGTCGCAGGCCAAGCGCGTTCTCTCCGTGGCGGTCCACAACCATTACAAGCGGCTCAATCACGCCACCAAGCACGGCGACGTCGAACTCGCCAAATCCAACATTCTGCTGATTGGCCCGACCGGCTCCGGCAAGACGCTGCTTGCCCAGACGCTTGCCCGAATCCTCGACGTGCCCTTCACCATGGCCGACGCCACCACGCTGACCGAGGCGGGCTACGTCGGCGAGGACGTCGAGAACATCATCTTGAAGCTTCTGCAGGCCTCCGACTACAATGTCGAGCGGGCGCAGCGGGGCATCGTCTATATCGACGAAATCGACAAGATCAGCCGCAAGTCCGACAACCCCTCGATCACCCGCGACGTGTCGGGCGAGGGCGTGCAGCAGGCCCTTCTGAAAATCATGGAAGGGACGATCGCCAGCGTGCCGCCGCAGGGCGGTCGCAAGCATCCGCAGCAAGAGTTCCTGCAGGTGGACACCACCAACATTCTCTTCGTCTGCGGCGGCGCCTTCTCCGGCCTCGAGCGGATCATTTCCGCGCGAGGGAAGGGGACCTCCATCGGCTTCGCCGCCAAGGTCCAGGCCCCGGACGACCGCCGCACCGGCGAAGTGTTCCGCGACGTGGAGCCGGAGGACCTCTTGAAGTTCGGCCTCATTCCGGAATTCGTCGGCCGCCTTCCGGTGATCGCCACGCTCGAAGATCTCGACGAAGAGGCGCTGAAGAAAATTCTGACCGAGCCGAAGAACGCGCTGGTCAAGCAGTACCAGCGGCTGTTCGAGATGGAGAACACCGACCTCACCTTCCAGGACGACGCGCTGAACGTGATTGCCAAGAAGGCGATCGAGCGGCGCACCGGCGCGCGCGGCCTGCGTTCGATCATGGAAGGAATTCTGCTCGACACGATGTTCGATCTTCCGGGGCTCGACGGCGTCGAGCAAGTCGTGATCGGGCCCGAGGTGGTCGAGGGCAAGGCGCGTCCGCTCTACATCTACGCGGAGCGCGCCGAACGGGCGAGTTGACGGCGTAATCAATGGCCGCGAACGGCCGCGCTTGAAACTGCGGGCGTTGAGGCCCATCTTCGGGAAGGCATATCGATTCCGGGGAGGCGGGACGAACTTTGCGTGATGGAATCGTGGCCGCCCCGCCCGGCCGACGAATTAGGCGGGACGCATAAGCGACTGGGCGCCGGTCGGTGACAGACATAGCCGGCGCAAGTCGGTCAACCCGAACAAGGGGCAGGCCTTGAACCGGCCTTCGAAAAGGATAGCCATGACCAGCCAACGAAAGACCATCGCCCCAGGCACGCTCGACGTCTATCCCGTCCTGCCGCTGCGCGATATCGTCGTCTTCCCGCACATGATCGTGCCGTTGTTCGTCGGGCGCGAGAAGTCGATCCGCGCGCTCGAAGAGGTGATGAAGTCGGACAAGCCGATCCTGCGGGCGACACAGAAAAACGCCGCCGACGACGACCCGGCGCCCGAGGCGATTTTCGCGACCGGGACGCTGGCCCGCGTCCTGCAACTCCTCAAGCTGCCGGACGGCACTGTGAAAGTGCTGGTGGAGGGCGCTTCGCGGGCCGAGGTGACCCGGTACATTCCCGGCGACAACTATTTCATGGCGGAGGCCCAGGCGGTCGCCGACGAGCCGATCGAGAAGATCGAGGCCGAGGCGCTGTCCCGTTCGGTCGTGTCCGAATTCGAGAGCTATGTGAAGCTCAACAAAAAAATCTCGCCCGAGGTCGTCAGCGCTGTCAACCAGATCGACGACTACGGCAAGCTCGCCGACACGATCGCCTCGCATCTGGCGGTCAAGCTCTCCGACAAGCAGGGCATTTTGGAGACGCGCTCGATCGCGAAGCGGTTCGAGAAGTGCCTGGCGCTGATGGAAGGCGAGATCTCAGTCCTGCAGGTCGAGAAGCGAATCCGCACGCGCGTCAAGCGGCAGATGGAGAAGACGCAGCGCGAGTACTACCTCAACGAGCAGATGAAGGCGATCCAGAAGGAGCTCGGCGACGAGGAAGGTCGCGACGAGATGTCCGAGCTGGAGGAGCGCATCAAGGCGACGAAGCTCACCAAGGAAGCCCGCGAGAAGGCGCTGGGCGAAGTCAAGAAGCTGCGCCAGATGGCGCCGATGTCGGCCGAGGCCACGGTCGTGCGTAACTATCTGGACTGGCTGCTGTCGATCCCGTGGCAGCGGCGCTCGAAGATCAAAAAGGACCTTCCGGCCGCGCAGGCGGTCCTCGACGCCGATCACTTTGGCCTCGACAAGGTCAAGGAGCGCATTGTCGAGTATCTCGCCGTGCAGCAGCGGGCCAACAAGCTTACCGGCCCGATCCTCTGCCTCGTTGGCCCGCCCGGCGTCGGCAAGACCTCGCTTGGCAAGTCGATCGCCAAGGCGACCGGGCGCGAATTTGTCCGCATGTCGCTCGGAGGCGTACGCGACGAGGCGGAAATCCGCGGCCACAGGCGGACCTACATCGGCTCCATGCCCGGCAAGGTCATCCAGTCGATGCGGAAGGCCAAGTCCTCGAACCCGCTATTCCTTCTCGATGAAATCGACAAGATGGGCATGGATTTCCGTGGAGATCCGTCGTCGGCCCTGCTCGAAGTGCTCGATCCCGAGCAGAATGCGACGTTCAACGACCATTATCTGGAGGTCGACTACGACCTGTCCAGTGTGATGTTTGTCACCACCGCTAACACGCTCAACATTCCTCCGCCCTTGATGGACCGCATGGAGATCATCCGTATCGCCGGCTACACCGAGGACGAGAAGCTTGAGATCGCCA
>NZ_JBKQOT010000465.1:0-8590 GCF_052145395.1 Roseiarcus sp. | reverse complement strand
GGTCGACGTGCTGTACGAGAAGGAGCCGTACCTCTTGCCGATCTCGCTCGAGATCGGCGCGAAGATCCTAATTGAGGGGACAGGGGCCTATACGACGACCTATTCCTCGGTCGGCTTCAACGGCTTTGCGCCGCTGAAGTCCTATGTGATCTGAACATACGATCGGACGCTGCGCGGTGCGAGCGCGGCGGCCTCTTCCGCTCTCCTCCGCACTGCTGGTAGACATTCGCCAACAGCGACTCTGGGAGAAGGCTGCGGGAGATGAGTTCCCACGTTTCCATTGCGGCGAAGATTGGTCGGCCGACACGCACGCCGCGGACCACGACTGAGCTTTTGGCGGAGAATGTCGGGTGCCTCGCGATTCTGGACGCGGCTGGCGGGTCTTCCGTCAGCGCCTTTCCGGTCCTCGGCGAGAGCGCGTCGTTCCTGTGGCGGCGGGAGAGCGTGCTGTTCGCCCATGATTGGGCGCCGGATCAGGGGATCTTTCGTTCGCTCAGCGATTTCGACGGCGTGGCGCTTCGAGGCTTTTCTTTGCTCGGGCTCGAAAGCGTGTTTCGGCTGCGGGCGCTCCAGCTGCTCGACGGGCAGGCATGCCTCAAGATTCCGTCGGCAGTCTTCGTCGAAGACATCGGTGAGGCGCCGCGGCTCGTCCGCGGTTTCGGTCGCAGGGTCGTCTCCTCCTGGCCTTTTCAGTCTGTCGTCTTCGTCGCCGACGATGCAGCCGCGGCGGCCCTTTCCGCAGAAGGATTGACGGTCGTCAAGAGGTCGAAGGCGGCGAAAATGAGCGTCCAGGACCTCCTCGGACTGCCCAGGGCCGTTCGTTCCGAGGCGGCGCAGGACCAGGGAATCGGCGTCCAGATCCAGCCGCCGTGGGGCCGGTGCGGAAGCTCGACCGCCTTCGCCAATCAGCTTGAGACCCTCAACGACGGGGGACTGTTCACCATCCGGGCGTTCATCGACCACCAGTTGCGCTGGGGCCCGACGGCCATGCGCCGGCTGGCGGAGTCGATTCCCGAAAATAGGATCGACTCCGCCCCGCATCTCGAGACGTTCGCCAGCGCCGACGGCGAATTCCCTCAGGCTCCCGAAAATGAACTCGCGGAATTTGAGAAATCGGTCCGGATACGAACCCGCTCCACGATATGCGATCGCGTCGCGCGCGATCTGGCCCTCAGGGCGCAAGTCGTCATCGTCAATCGCGCGGTCAGCGTTGGGTTTGCGGCTCATGCGTGTCCACAAGCGAGAGTCGTTCTCGACACGCATGACCACCTCACGCGAAACGCCGTTGCGCGTCTCAAGCGGGAACTGGACGCCTTCCCGGACTGGGGCACCCTGCGCCGGCACCTCGCCCTTGAGCATCGGTTGTGGCGAGCCGCGGACGTCTGCACGACGCCGTCGCTGGACGAAGAAGGCCGGATTCGACGCGCGGCCCTGGCTGCGCTCCTTGTTCTGCCGGAGCCCTACGTCGAGCCCTGGACCGATCCCGGACTGGGCGCGGAGTGGGACGCGCTCGTCGTCGCGGACGATCACGCTTTCAACGTCCGGTCTGTGAGCTGGATGCTGGAAAAGGTCATTAGCCCCGACGCTCGCCTTCGGGGCCTCAAGATCGCGGTCGTCGGGCGGGTGCAACGGGCGCTCGAGCATCTTTGGTCGGAGCGTTTGCCAAGCGTCAAATGGCTCGGCTATGTCGCTGATCTCGACGGCGTGCGGAACGCCTCGCGAATTGCCGTCTGCCCGGATCGGGGAGGGACTGGAATCTCGGTCAAATTGCTGACCGCGCTCGCCGCGGGCCAGCCTGTGGTCGTGACTTCCGCCTCCTTGCGCGGTTTCCCCAAAGCCGTCGCCGAATTCATCCCGGTCGCCGACGACCCTGCGGCCATGGGACAGGACATCCTCCGCCTGTTGGACGATCCAGCCGAGGCGCGCGCGCGGCGCGATTGCGTCGAGCGCGCCAGTCGCAGGCTGCACAAGATGAGCGGATACAGCGCCGCAATCGACCTCGCCTGCGTGGCCCCGGCGGGCGCGGCCGAGGCGCGCCGCTCGCTCGTTGCCGACTTTGCCGCCGAGCCTGCGTCGTCTCCGCTCTGTTTGTCCTTCGATCGACACGTCGCGAGGCTTGCCTTCAACACGGATGGGAACGCGGCGGACTTCCTTGGGATGGGCTGGCATGAGCCGGAAGTCTGGGGCCGCTGGATGGACGGGGATCACTCGACTCTTCGAGTGCCCGCCTCATCGATTTCGTCCCGAACGATGGTCCACGTCCAATTCTGCGACTTTCAACGGCCGATCGGCGTGAGCGTCTCGTGCGGCGGGCGAGTGCTGACCCCGCCGGGGCTGACCACCGCGGCCGGGCGCGCCCGCCTCGAGCTCAGCGAGTCGATGAAGGACCCGGAAGGCGAAGCCATCACGCTCGAATTCCGGACCGACTCCACGACCTGTCCCCGCGAAGCCGACGGGAGCGAGGATTCCCGCGTCCTCGGCGCTGGGATCGAATCGCTCATCTTTACCCAAGAGTCCGATGCGTTCAGGGCGGAAGCTCTCACAATCTCCTTCAGCAGCGAGGGGAACGCGGCTCCCTTCATCGGGCAAGGCTGGTACGGCCCGGAGCCATGGGGACGCTGGATGCACGGGGCCTGGGCGACGCTCCGCCTGCCCGCGTCCTGGTTTGACACGCCCGCGAAAGTCGAAATTCAGTTCGCCGTTCACCGCGCATCGGTCCCGGTTTCCGTCTCCTGTCGCAGCCGGGTCCTCACTCCCCATGGCGCCACCACGGAGGGAAGGGGAATTGAGTTCACCATCGACCCGACAATGCGCGACCCATCGGACGAGTACGTCACAATCGAGATCCAGGCGCTCACGACGGTTTGTCCCCATGACTTAGGCTGGAACACGGACCGTAGAATACTCGGCGCGGGCGTAGAGAGCGTGACGATCACGCGCCTCGACGCCTTTCGAGAGGCCCTGCAAACGGCGGAACCCTACGCTGCATGGTGTCGGGCGACGTTCGGCGAGGTAGTGCCTAAGCCGGGCGTGCTCCACGCCGCGAAGTTCCCGGACAACTCGATCTGGTCCCACAGGGCGCACGACGCCCTGCTCGGGGTCGAGCTGGATTACGTCGCTTCCCTTCTTCGCGAGATCAGAGACACCGAGGTGCCTGGAGCGCTGGTTGAATTCGGGATCTTCAAAGGCTGGTGGCTCGACAAGCTGTTCGAACTGTCGGAGGAAGTAGGGCTTCACCGCCCGATCATTGGATATGACAGCTTCGCCGGCCTCTCAGCCCCGCACCCGATCTATGACTCAGCCTTTTGGAAAAAGGGACAGTATGCGGCCTCACAAGAAATCGTGGCCGCGCACGTCAAGCTCGCCGAAAGAGACCGACTCCAGCTCATCCCTGGCTTTTTTGCAGACAGCTTGACGACGGAGCCGGCGACCGGGGTCGGTCCGATCGCCTACGCCCGAATCGACTGCGATATTTATGAACCGACGCTGGAATGCCTGCGCTATCTCACCCCCCGGCTCAGTCATGGCGCCGTGCTCGTTTTTGACGACTGGCCGCACTCGCTCGACATCGGGGAGGGTCGAGCCTTTTACGAATGGGCGCTCACTGTGCCGAACTTGCGCTTCGAGTTCCTCTCCTTCTGTACGTGGGGTCACTTCTACATTCGGGTGTGGCGTCGGAACGCCAAAGCGGCGGGTCGACGTTGAGGCCGACCCATCGGCTGGAGTCCAAATCGATCGCGCTGCTTTTGGGCCCTCATTCTCCGCCGCGGCGCAACTTCCGCGGCATCATGCCGACGACCTCGCGCAAACCGGGCACCGACTTTGCGAACGCGCTGAGGCGGTGACGGAGATACGTCTGTTGCGCGTAGGACTTGCTGTCGACCCAGCAGAAGTGCAGGCTCATCCGCTGCCCCTTCTGCGGCAAGAAGCCGTGGTAGGACCGGTCGGAAACGCGAAACATCAGCATCTTGCGGTATTCCGGCGGGAACTCGAACGCTGCGTCGTCGCGCGAATTGGAGCGCAGCACGCGCAGGCGTCCTTTCTCGTAAGGCCACTCGCGGCTGAACCCCAGGATCACAGTCATGATCTTGTGCTTGGAATCGGGATGCGCGTAGCCCTCGTTGTAGTGGCCGCTGGTGTTTCCCATCATAACGACCGTCGGATAGGTCTCGCTCAAGTCGATGTCGAACTTCGACTCGACGAGCCGCCTGAACCGCGGGCTTAAAAGGTCCTCGATCACGGCGTCGAACTTCGGACCGTATTTGAGCTGCGGGATTCCATAGGTGCCGCGCTGCGGGAT
The DNA here is from genome assembly GCF_052145395.1 of Roseiarcus sp. NCBI lineage: Bacteria > Pseudomonadati > Pseudomonadota > Alphaproteobacteria > Hyphomicrobiales > Roseiarcaceae > Roseiarcus > Roseiarcus sp. Next base: position 4,290 of record NZ_JBKQOT010000465.1, on the reverse strand, counting down.
TACCGGCGCGTCGGCCAGAACCGCATCTTTCTTGGAGACCGGCATCGCCTGATCGACGAAGGCGTAGTCGTAGGGGTCGCGCCGAAGTGGCGCGGCGGCGATCGCGTTCTCGTCGAGGATCGAAAACGGGGCTTCGTGATCCGGCACGGGGGGCTCCTGACGTGCGAGGGAAGGCACGCTGTGACGAAGCCCATGCTCGCGGCTCGCGCTTTGATCTGCGTCAAATTCGAGGCGCCGGGATCCGCAACATTCCTCCGACGTTTGGAAAATCGCGCTGGAATCCCGATCAGCGAGTGGAGAAAGCGCTCCACGCGCTTGGGGTGTAATCGGGGATGGAAGCCGCGACGGTATAGACGCGCCAGACATAGGCGGCGGGCGCCCGAGGCAGCGACACGAGCACGGCTGACTGTTCTACAAAGCCCGTGAATGCGCTCTTGTCGCCGGTCGTGTCGAGCGAAAGAACCTGCACGAAAAACCTGACGGGAACGGGCTCAGCCGGCGCGGCCCAGGAGAGTTCGACCTCAAGGCGCTCGCCTGTCCCCGACACCGCAGGGACGAGCGGTCCTGTGGGGACTGCCGGCGCCAATGTCGGGTTTGCGGCGTACCGCGGCGCGCTCGCCAGTTGCGTCGATTCGCGCAGCGATTCCATCTGGCGCGCTGCTGCGGACAGCCCATGAGCCGCTGCGGCGGCGTACCAGTTTGCCGCCATTTCGAGATTGCGCGGCGCACCGTCGCCCGCCTGATAAAGCTGCGCCAGGTTGTACTCGGCCCGGGCATAGCCATGCGCAGCCGCTCGCGCGTACCACAAGGCGGCTTCCGTCCGGTTCCGCTCAGTTCCCGTGCCGCTGTCGAACATCACAGCGACATTGAATTCCGCCGGAACGTATCCGGCCTCGGCGGCGCGACGATACCAATTCAAGGCCGCCGCGGCGTCCTGCTGGACGCCTTCTCCGAGGTCGTAGAGCAGGCCGAGCCCAAACGCGGCGCGCGCATCTCCCTGCTCCGCGCGCGGCCGCCAAATCCGGAGCGCGTCAATGAAGCGCCCGGCGGCATAAGCGGACTGACCGGGATCCCTGCCCCCGCTCTCCTCCGATGCGTAGCGCGAAACCGCGCCCGCGCTGGCAGGGCCCAAGGGGAACAGAATCAGCAGGGCGATCACCGCCGCGAGGCGGTCGAGCGAGTGCCGGTTCTCATGCACGCTCAGGTCAGCGCCACGTAATCTCCACACGCCGATTGCGCTCCTCGGCCACGTTCGGTGCGGTTGGCACCACCAGATCGGTTTCACCCTTGGCCATCACCTGAAACCGCTCGACAGGGATGCCGCGCGCCACAAGGCCTTGAAGCACATTATTGGCCCGCTGTTGGGAAAGCCGTAGATTGGCGCCTGCCGAGCCCGTCGTATCGGCGCTGCCGGTCACAATCATCACAATCGGGTTGCCTGCCCGATAGAGATGGGAAGCCTCATCAAGCAAGGCCAAGTCCTGCTGCCTGACTGCCGCGCTGCCAGGATCGAAGTGAAGCACCAGCGAACTCGGGGTGCTTGGGGCAGGACTGGCCGCCTGGGGCGAGGTGGTCGCTACGGGGGCCGGATTGGCCGCTGCGGGCGCCGCATTGTTGGCCGGATTATTCTGCGCATCTGCTTCCGATGCTGTCGCGCCCACAAGAAGCGCCGCGCCAAACAGGATCTTCAATGACCCACGCATGATCACCTCCCTTCTCGAAGCCTCACCCCCCCCCGACCTTTCAATTTGCCGTCAAGGCGGAATGTTCCAAAACAACTGCTCATCCTTGGAGACGGACCGGCGCGCCGCTTTTTTGTCCACGGTCGCCGGACTTCACGGGATCGCAATCTCGATTGTGCCGGGCTCGGGGAGGGTTCCGCGCATCCGGAGTCCTACCGGATCCACGGCGCCGAGCAGAGGCTCGAGAAGATGACTGACGCCAGCGGCTGCGTCGCGGTCCGACTGGAAATAATAGCCGATCCTTGGCGCTGGTCGTTGAGCATCGACGGGAACGAGTTCGGCGACCTCCAGTCCGGCTGCCGCCAACGCCTGTTGTATGTTCGCCGCGCGGCCGGCGCGGCCCATCTCGTTCCGCGCCACATCCAGGACGACGCGAACCGGCGCGAGCGCCGGCAAACCCGGGACAACCTGCGCAGCCGGACTTTCATCCGCGGTCGGCGTCGTGCTGGCCAAAACATCCGGCGGGGCGGCGCCGACCTTCTGATCCGGAGCGGCGCCCGAGGCGGCAGCTGCGGCCGTTCGAGGCGAGGCCGCTCGATCTGCATCGCCTGAAGCGCCAAGTTGCTCCGCCGCATGCTCAGGGGGACCTTCACGCGTGGTCGGCGCGGCGCTGGCCCGCATCTGCGGCGGCGCGACTTCAGCGCTTGATGTGGCGGCGTTCGGCGTCGAAACCGCTCGATCTCCATCCCCTGAACCGCCGAGCGGTCCCGACGAAAGCGCTGAACCGTCGGGTGATGACCCAGGCCGCTGCGCAATGCCGTTGGGCTGGGGTGGCTCGTCGACAGGCCCGCCGCCCGAGGCGCCCAGCGCAACTGTGGCGAAAGACTGAATGGATCTGGAATCTGCCGTCGTGAGAAGATCCCGGCCCGCGCCGGCCAAAAGACTAGCAAACTGGTCGACACGCCGCATCTCATCCATCCGGCCGGCCGCCGCGGCGGACCTCGCTCTCACGGCAAGGCGATCCGGCAAGACGGTCACCAATTTGAGCCCGTCCGGCGACGCGCTGCGCTCGAGGTTTATGATGCCCTCCAAGAGACCAGAGACCAAATCTACCGACCCACCGGCGACGGCATCCGCCAAATCGTCGACCAACGGATTGAGGGCGTCGCTGATCTGTCCAGGGGTCGGCGGGGCCAACGGTTGAGACAGGTCCGATGGCGTCAAGCCCCCCTGCGGCGCAAGGGCGTCCAGCGACGCAAGCGGCCAAGTCGGTTCCGCGGAGAAGTCGGAGAAAGCGACATACCCGATCGCTGCGAGGCAGCCCAGCGCGGCGATGCCTGCCGCTGAGTAAACCGCGAAACGCGCAGTTCGAACTCGAGATGGAGCCGGCGTCCGATCGACATTTAGCGGGGGCGCCGGATGCGGCGCCGCGCGGATTCCTGCGCGCGCTGGCGATGCCGGCAACGGTCGGTTTGCTTCCCCATCCTGGAACGATCGGAATGTCTCGAAATCCGGCCGACAAAGCCGGTTTCGAAAACCTTCAAATTCTGGTTGGGCAAGCATATCGAGCAGGGCCGGCGCGGCGGCGAGCACGATCTGCAGGACCGGCTCATCCGCCCCCAGCAGTTCGGTCATCAGGCTCAGATAACAGAGCGACCGATGCGAAAGCGTGTGGGCGTCGTCGATCGCAAGGATGACCCTCCGATTCGGATCGGCAGGCAACTGCGCCAACATGGCCAGCGGAGAAAAGTCGCGGCAGCCCTCGACGCCGAGGGCGGCGCCAATCCTCTCCTGCAGTTCAGGCGGCTCAGGCAGCGGCCTTCGGATGTGCAGGATCCGGATCGAGGCGCTGGCGAACGCAGCGAACGCGGCTTCGGGCGCCCGCGCCGAGACTTGACCGCGGCTCGTGACGAGAATCGCCCGCTGTCCCGAGCCGAGAGCGTTAACAATGAACTGAAAGACCTGCAGCTCGGCGAGGCGAGCCATTGCGCTTTGCTGTGATGGATTATCTGCGTTACCATTCATTTCTGCGCACGCCCATCGCCCCCAAGAACCTATATTGGAAATCAGGGAAGAATGCGAGCGGGACCGGACGCTTCCGAGCCAGAGCCTGTGCGGCGGCGGCGCAGCGATTTGTCTTGAACATGAAACAAAGGCCTCCCAAACAGGGGCTGCTGCCCTATTCGTTTTGAGGCTCCCGATGAAAAGCACCCTTCTTGGCGCGACTGCGGCCGCCGGATTTGCAAGCCTCGTCCAACCCGCTTTCGCTGCCGATTCCCGTCCGCTGGTCACGACCCAGCCGGACCCGCAAGCCGACGTCGCGCCGTACTTCGTGTCCGACAGCGACCCGCGCTGGTCGAGCCCCGAATGGCCGGCCGACGACATCGCAGCGCTGCGCAAAAAGGTGAAGTACGTCTTCGTCATCTTCAACGAGAACCGCTCGTTCGACCATGAATACGGGACGTTCCCCGGCGCGAACGGCCTCTATTCCGACGGCCGGACGCCGCGTCCGCCGGCCGACACGCCGGGCTTTGCGCAGACCTACCTCGACACGGCGACCGGCAAAACGGTCACGGTGCAGCCCTTCCTCGTCGGCCCGGCTCAGAAC
>NZ_JBKQOT010000464.1:0-4363 GCF_052145395.1 Roseiarcus sp. | reverse complement strand
GATCCCACCGGAGGCCAACGCCGAGTTCGTCGCCGCGATGGAGGATGTGCTGGAGGTCTACTCCCGTCCACACGACCCGGAACGGCCCATTGTCTGCCTCGACGAGACCTCGAAGCAAGGGATCGTCGAGACGCGCGCCCCCGTGCCCGTCGCGCCGGGCCGTCCGGCCCGCTCCGACTACGAATACGAGCGCAACGGAACGGCCAACCTGTTCATGGTCTTCACCCCGCTTGAAGGCCGGCGCCATGTCGAGGTCACCGAACGGCGCACCGCCGTCGACTTACGCCCTCATGCTGAAGAAAATCTCCGACGAGCATTTCGCCCCGGCGAAGAAGATCGTCCTTGTGCAGGACAATCTCAACACCCATCGCCCATCATCGCTCTACGCCGCCTTTCCCGCCGCTGAGGCGAGGCGGCTGGTCGGACGGTTCGAGTGGGACTACACGGAAGCTGGCTCGACATGGCCGAATCCGAACTCAGCGTCCTTTCACGGCAATGCCTCGACCGGCGAATCCCGGACATCGGCACGCTGGACTCTGCCCTGGCCAAAACGGAGCGCGCCTGCCGAGCCCGCGACCTTGAACTCTCGTCTTCGGAAAAGCTTGCTTTCTTCAGCGCTCAACAGCCCGGTGACGATTGCCTGCCGGATCGGTCACGGTCGGCTTGACGCCATCGGTGCGGGAATCTAAGGGGCGTTCTTGCCGCCATGTTCCTCGGGCCGGTCGTCCGGCCGGCCGGAACAGCGGCGTCAACGCTGGTCCGTGTTCACGGGCGTCGCCAGACAGGGGGAAGAAGAGGGTTAAGCTAGAGAATTGCCGCCCAGCTTGGTTGGGGGGGGCCGATTCAAACATTGCTGGTGCAGGAAAGTTGACGTGGACCAAAGCGCGCTTGTAGTGCCTTTCAATGACACCCGACGCCGCTTTGCGGCTTCTCGGCAGGTTCTGCTCGACGCTTGGGAGCGGTTGCTGGTCCGGGGCGTCTTCATTGGCGGGCCAGCGGTTGCTTCCTTTGAGCAAGCCTTCGCCGCCTATTGCGGCGCCGCCCACTGCGTCGGATTGGGGAACGGGACGGACGCACTGGAAATCATGCTCAGGGCCGTCGGCGTTGGTGGTGGGGACGAGGTCATCGTGGTAGCCAATGCCGGAGGTTACGCAACCAGCGCATGCCTCGCCATCGGCGCAGTTCCAGTGTATGTGGACGTAAACTTGAATACTTGCCAAATCGATCCGGCGACGATTGACGAGGCTATCGGGCCAAAAACTAAGGCTATACTTGCCACTCACCTTTACGGCTTGATGTGCGACGTTGCAGAAATTAGAACACGCATGTCGATTCTTGGTCGGCAAGATGTCGCGTTGGTGGAGGATTGTGCGCAGGCGCATGGCGCCCGGCTGAACGGCGACCGGGCCGGCGGGTTGGGCGCCGCCGCGGCATTCAGCTTCTATCCAACGAAAAATTTAGGGGCGGTTGGAGATGCTGGGGCGGTCGTCTGCAACGACGCGGAGCTTGCCGCTCGAATTCGACAGCTGCGGCAATATGGTTGGTCCAACAAATATGACGTCGTGGTTCCGGGCGGACGAAATAGTCGGATCGACCCTTTCCAAACGATTGTTCTGCTGCATCAGCTTCCCAATCTCGATGAGGCAAACGCCATCCGACGCAGGATCTGTGGACTCTACGCTGATAATCTCGGCGCTGGCTGGAAATTGGTCCACGCCGACGATGCTTCGTTCGTGGGCCATCTTGCTGTCCTTATCGCGCCCGATGCGGCTGCGCGCAGTCGGGCTCGCGACATGTTGAGGCGACGAGGAATCGGACACGACATCCACTATCCGGTGCTCGATTGTGACCAAACAGGATGGCGTGGACGCGGCCGGGTCGTGGGAGATCTCGCACGCAGCCGAGAATTGACTCAGCGAGTTCTTTCTATACCGTGTTTTGCGGAACTTAGCGTTGACGAATTGGAGCAGGTTGTCGATGTTCTTCGCGCGATCAGGTGACGGAAAAGACGGCGCCGAGGTCAAGAACGGCATTCTTCCTTTTGTTGTTCGGCATAGCCTCGTCATACCAGTTTATTGCAATGAGGAAAATATTCCTGACCTCTTAAGGGCGCTCGCCGATCTGGCGCGAAAAATCGAAGCATTCGAGGCCGTCTTCATCGTAGACGGGTCGCCGGATCGATCAATGAGCTTGTTGTCGGAGCAGCTTCCTGCCATGCCGTTCGCCTGGCAGCTGATAGAACTGTCGCGCAATTTCGGCTCATTCGCTGCAATCCGGCAGGGTTTGGCGATCGCTCGCGGCGAATTCACGGCAGTGATGGCCGCGGATCTCCAGGAGCCGCCGGAACTCGTTCAAGAATTATTTCGGCAGATCAGTGGGAAAGGATATGATCTGGCGGTAGGAGTGCGCACTTCTCGCAAGGACTCGCCGCTGACCCAAATGACTTCGAAAATTTACTGGACGCTCTACCACAATCTAGTTATGCGAGAAATCCCGGCCGGCGGCGTAGACGTGTTTGCGTGCAATCGGGCTTTTCGAGACGCGCTGCTCAGTCTCGAGGAGAGAAATAGTTTTTTCATCGGGCAGCTGTTTTGGCTGGGTTTTCGCCGGGTTGAAATTTCGTACGATCGTCGCGCCCGCGTAATCGGCAAGAGTGCGTGGACGTTTCGGCGGCGGCTTCGCTATATGCTGGACAGCATTTTCGCTTTCTCCGATCTTCCGATAAGCGTTTTGCTGTGGCTTGGAGCGCTCGGCGTTGGGGTTTCCTTTGGTTGGAGTTTGGCATTGGTGCTTTTGAAGGCGTTTGGTCTTATCGCCGTCCGCGGTTACGTCGCAATCATGCTTGCGATCATGTTCTTCGGGTCTCTTCTCCTGCTCAGCCAAGGGATTCTCGGATGTTACCTTTGGCGCATCGCAGAAAACACGAAAAAAAGGCCTATCTCGGTCGTGTTGTCGCATCGCAGTAGTCCGTCGCTTGCGACTTCGGCAGATGCAGGAATCGAGGAGTCCGCATGAGCGGCTTTTTCGTCCATCCGCAGGGCATTTGCGAGACTGCAGAGGTTGGAGAGGGCACCCGGATCTGGGCTTTCGCGCATGTCTTGTCGGGGGCTCGAATCGGGCGGAACTGCAACATCTGCGACGGCGTCTTCGTCGAGGACGACGTATCGATCGGGGACGACGTCACCGTAAAATGCGGTGTTCAGCTGTGGAGTGGCGTCAGACTCGGCAATCGCGTGTTCGTAGGCCCTAACGCGACGTTTACGAATGACAAACACCCGCGATCCAAGCAGCGCCCCCCCGCCTACGCCCGCACGATCGTAGGAGACGGCGCTTCAATCGGCGCCAACGCGACCATCCTTCCCGGGGTCCGGATTGGCGTCGATGCGATGATCGGAGCAGGGGCGGTGGTCACACGCGATGTCCCGGCGCGGGCGGCCGTGGTTGGCAATCCCGGGCGGGTGACGGGTTATGCCGGGGCTGTGGAATTGGATGATGCGTCCGCAAATTCGTTGCCCCAGGATTACGGCCCATCGCTGATCCGCCTCGATACGCACGCCGAGGCTCGCGGCCGGCTATACGTGGCGGACGAGGGCGTGATTCCATTCACGCCCAGACGTTTTTTCCTCGTCGACAAGGTTCCGGTCGGCGAAGCGCGGGGCAGCCATGCGCATCACGTGAGCCAGCAGTTCATAGTGGCGGTCTCCGGACAGGTTGTTGTCGCCATGGACGATGGCCGACGCGCCTATTCGGTCAGACTGTCCCACCCAGGCATTGGCGTTTATCTGCCGCCGCTTATCTGGAGCATGCAGTTCGGGCACAGCGTCGACGCCGTTCTTCTGGTGCTTGCATCCGAGCCCTATGACAAATCTAAATATATTTCTGACTATTCAGAATTTTGTTCGATCGTTTCGCGAGCGGGAGGCGATTGAGACATGCGGGGTCGAATTGCGGAAATAGGGCGTTATCTCTTTGTCGGGTCGGCGAATACGCTGTCGACGATGGCGGTCTACCAGCTGCTGGTCACGATATTGAAGCCGGCTATGGCTTACTCGCTGGCTTGGCTTGTTGGTCTCCTCATCGTCGCGGTCGTGTATCCGAAATTTGTGTTTCGTGTAACGGGCGGCTGGGCGCGAGGAGGAGCGATCGCGCTAACTTATGCGGCAATTTTCGTGGTCGGTCTATTGTTGATCAAACTGCTCGAATCCCTCACGATTCACAATCGGCTCGGTATATTCCTTGTCATGGCGGTCACAACCACCATGAATTACTTCGGAAGCCGGCTGGCGGTTGCGCGAACGAGCAGCCGGCTGAAAGGAGCGCGCCCGCTTCGACGGCAAGAATCGGAAGCGTGAGATGCGAGCTT
>NZ_JBKQOT010000463.1:0-2910 GCF_052145395.1 Roseiarcus sp. | reverse complement strand
ATAAAGCCCCTCGCCGTCGGTATGACGCCCCGGCTTTGCGGTCTGAACCGCCCTATCTGTGAGCCGACCCATAACTCTGGTCCCACACATGGTCCCACACCATGAAGCGGATCGTGGCACACGTCGGCGGACAACGAAAGACGGAAACACGCACAAGCTGTTGAAAACAAGGGAGGCAAGACGACGAGCCCGAACACCTGCGGACTGCAATTAGGTGCATCCTTGCGGCACCATTTCATCCCTCCGAGACGTTCAGCGACTATCGACGCCGCGCGGATCATAGCGAACGGCGCACCCGGATTGGACTGCGCCGCCAAAGCTCCATCCCAAGGAGCGGTGCGGGTGGTCGTTACCGTTGATCGTCGTTACCCCGTCTGTCACACAACCTTCAGGAGGCCGAGCGTAGGCAAGCGCGTCCCGAACCCGTTCGGCCTGATACGTTTGAAGGGCTTCCGATGACTGCAGCCGCAGCACAGCGCAGGCCCGACCGGTCTGAAACCGGCGATCCGCCACCGCTGACGCCGGGGCCGCTGACGACGTCGAAATCCGTGCGGCAGGCCATGGTCCATGACCGGGGGTCGCGAGACGCCGCGTTTATCGCCCTCCATCGCCAGCGGATGGAGCGCGTGCCGAAGATCGCGCACGGCGAGGGGCGCTATGTCACGGCGCCGACGCAGGCCGATGACATGCGCGGCGCGCTCGAAGCGGTGCGCGAGACGCTGATCGAAATGAACGGCGATCTGGCCGGCGCAAGATGAAAGATCCCGCTTTGCCGCCGAGCGAAGGCGATGTGAACGCAACGCCGGCGCGCGTAGCATGGCGGGCCTCCTTGAGCGACCGGGCGCGCGCCGCGCTCGATGCGGACGAGCGCTATTTCTTGCGACAGTCGCTGTCGACGCCGTGCCTGACGCAGATCGTGCAAGCCAAGGGCGCGGTGCTGACCGACATCGACGGGCGACGCATCCTCGATTTTCACGGCAACAGCGTGCACCAGCTGGGAGACGGCCATCCGAAAGTCGTCGCCGCGATCGCGCGCGAAATGGACACCCTGCCGTTCAGCCCGCGCCGCTACGCCAACGCGACGGCGACCACGCTGGCGCGCCTCCTCGTCGAGACCTCGCCCGCCGGACTCGACAAGCTTCTGTTCGCGCCGAGCGGCGCGGCGGCCGTCGGGATGGCGCTGAAACTGGCGCGCTACGCGACCGGCCGCCACAAGACGCTCTCGCTGTGGGACTCGTTCCACGGCGCCAATCTCGACACCATCGGCGTCGGCGGCGAGGCGCTGTTCCGGCGCGGGCTCGGGCCGTTGACTCCGGGCGCCGAACACCTGCCGCCGCTCGATCTTGCGCGCCGCTTCTTTGGCGACGACCGCCCGTTCGAACGCTTTGCCAACTACATCGACTACGTGCTCGAGATTCAGGGCGACGACGGCGCCCTGATCGCCGAACCGGTCCGCTGGACTTCGGTCGAAGCGCCCCCGCCCGACTTCTGGCCGCGGGTTCGCGCCTCCTGCACCCGCCACGGCGCGCTGCTGATTTTCGACGAGATCTCGAGCTGCCTCGCGCGCACCGGCACGCTTTACGCCTGCGAGCAAATGGGGGCGACACCCGACATTCTGGTGGTGGGAAAGGGCCTTGGCGGCGGGATTATGCCGCTCGCCGCGATGCTCGCCGGTGAAAAGCTCGACTGCGCCCCCGAATCCGCGCTTGGACATTACCACCCACGAGAAAAGCCCCGTCGCCTGCGCGGCGGCGCTAGCGACCCTCGAGGTGATCGCAGAGGAAAACCTGATCGACCGCGCGAAGGAGCTTGGCGTGCGCGGCCTCGAACAATTGAACGCCGTCAAGGCGCGCCGTCCCGCCGTTCGGGACGTTCGGGGTTTCGGCTGTTATTTCGGCGTCGAGCTTGGCGGTCGCGACCCGGCCGCCCTCGCCGACCGACTGCTCTATCGCTGCCTCGCCAACGGGCTCAGCTTCAAGATTGGCGGCGGCGCAATCATCACGCTGTGCCCTCCCCTGACGATCCCGCTCGAGGAATTCGATGCGGCGCTGACGATCCTGGATGAGGCTTTGGGCGAGTTCGGAGGGTGAGGCGGGCTGGCCGCAGTCACACGCACTTCACATCCCGGTCATAGTCCATCTCCAACTTTTTTTGATGTCGGGAGGGCTTTTCCGTGAAATCGCTGTTGAGCATTCTGCTCGTCTCCGCCAGCGTCACGGCGACCCCCGCGCTAGCGGCCTCCGACGTCGTCACGATCTATTCGGCGGATGGCCTGCACGACGGCAAGGGAAGTTGGTTCGAGACGCAGTTCGACGCGTTCACAAAGGCGACCGGCGTCAAGGTCCAATACGTCGAGGCCGGCTCCGGCGGCGTCGTCGAGCGCGTTGCGAAGGAAAAGTCGAACCCGCAGGCCGACGTCCTCGTCACCCTCCCTCCCTTCATTCCGCGCGCCGAGGCCCAAGGCCTCCTGCAGAAGTTCACGCCCGCCGCGGCGGCCGAGATCTCCGGCGGCTCGGGCTCCTATCAGCCGCTCGTCGATAACTACCTCAGCTTCATCTACGATTCCGCCGCCATAAAGTCGCCGCCGACCACCTACGACGAGCTGCTCGATCCGAAGTTCAAGGGCAAGGTCCAGTATTCGACCCCGGGCCAGGCCGGCGACGGCACGGCGGTCATGCTGCAGGTCATCCATTCCTACGGCGGCAAGGACGCGGGCTTCGAGTTCCTGAAGAAGCTGCAGGCCAACAACGTCGGTCCGTCCGCTTCGACAGGCAAGCTGACGGCGCTGGTCAACAAGGGCGAACTCTATGTCGCCAACGGCGATGTGCAGATGAACATGTCGCAGATGGCCGACGATCCGAATATCCGCGTGTTCTGGCCCGCGGGCCCGAACGGCGAGCGCTCCGCGCT
>NZ_JBKQOT010000462.1:0-3641 GCF_052145395.1 Roseiarcus sp. | reverse complement strand
TGTTTACCGGATGCCTCCCACAAGGAGGCTCCGGAGGGCGCAATGGCCATCATTTCGATCTGTTCCCCGAAGGGCGGGGTCGGGAAGACGACAGCGGCGACGCTGATCGCGACGACGCTCGCCGAGCGCGGCGCCGGCGTCATCGTGATTGACGCCGATCCCAATAAGAGCGTCGTCGATTGGGCAAGGCTCCCAGGTGTTCCGGCAAACCTGAAGGTTCTAGAGTCGACGGACGAAAACGAGATCGTCCGCATGATTGACGCTTCGGCGGCCGAGGCTGACTTCGTGATCGTCGATCTTGAGGGCAGGGCGAGCCCCATCGTGGGCCACGCGATAGCGATGTCGAACTTCGTGATCGTTCCGGCTCGCGGGTCGAACCTGGACGCCAAGCAGGCGGCGCGTCAGATGGCGATGATCAAGACGCAGGAGCGCCTTACGGGCAGGGCGATTCCCTTCGCCGTTCTCTTCACCTGCACCAACCCGGCGCTACAGCCAAAGACGCAGCGCTTCATCGAGGCCTCGTTCGCCGAGGCAGGCGTTCCGATCTTCTCAACGCAGCTCTTCGATCGAGAGGCGTTTCGAGCCGTCTTTTCATTCGGGGGAACGCTCTCGGGCCTCAAGGCGCGGCGCGTCAGCAACGTCCAGTCTGCGATTGCGAACGCACGAGCCCTGACCGACGAGCTGCTCCACCGGATCAAGAACGGCAACCGTCCGGTCGAGGAGGCAGCATGAGCAGCGACGACAGGGCGGACCGCGAAAGCCCCTTCAACATCCTCTCCGAGTTCCGAGGGGCGGCTCCCACCCCCGACCTTGCCGTTGTCGCCCAGGTCAATGAGACTTTCGGCTTTGGCGCGCCCGTCAAACCCCCGGCCAAGCTCCTGCGCCGGCGGCGGACGGGACGAACTGCCCAGTTCAGCATCAAAGCCAAAGCCGAGACGATTGCCCGTTTCGTCCAGATAGCCGACGAGCACGGCTGGGTCTTTGGCGAGACGCTGGAGCACCTGGTCGAGACGTTCGACAAGGCTAAGGCTGCACCGTCCCGATCGGTGAGCCTCCCGGCGGGCTAGGCGACCTTCGCCTGCCGATATCCCCGGCAAGAGATCGGACCGAGCCGCTGATGATTTCGAGTCGCTACACCTAGACGGCTTCCTTCAACTCTTTGCCGGCGCGGAAGGTGACCTTCTTGCTGGCCTTGATCTTCACCGCTTCCCCGGTCTGCGGATTACGGCCCATCCGCGCTTCGCGCCTCTTTACCTGAAAAATTCCGAGCCCGACTATACGGACTTTATTGCCCTTCACGAGGTGCTTGGTGAGCCGATGAACGGTGTCGGTGAGCATGGTTTCGGCGCGGATCTTGGGAACTTCGTGAGCTTCGGCAATCTCGGCTGCGATATGTTTCAGCGTCACGACGGCCGCTGGTGTCTTGGCTTTGACGGTTCTGGCGGCAGACTTTTTCGCCGCTGACTTGGTGGCGGCTGCGGGTTTTTTGGCCATCGAGATTCTCCGAATCACTATGATTCACAAGCGTATTTGCACTCTAATGGGCAAAACCTGCAAGCCGATCGGCATTTTCAGCTCATGGCCAAGCCTCTGTTGCCGTACGATTTTGGACAAATCGTGTGGTGACCCCACATTGGGTCCTTCAAGAGACGATGATGCGTCGCAGCAGCTCGTACTCGCTCGAGGAAGTGCTCGAACACGATCGCGCCCTCGGCCTCGATCGCCTCATTGAAGACGATGGCGTCGACCCCGACGACGCCAAAGTAGCTTTGCCCGAGTTTCAGGGCGGCGTCGGCGCGCATGCCGGTTTCACGACGCTCGTTCAGGACAGCCGACGCAGCGGCGACAATCTTGACCACCGCTCCGGGGCCTGAACCCTGACGATCTCCGCGACCGGCCCGACGACGGGAACCTCGACCGCCGGCTCCGGAAGGGATTGAACGTCCGGGGCATCGACAATCTCAAAAGAGGCCAAAGGCCCGACCATACGGCCAGCGCGTTGAAGTGCGCCGTTCCCACGATGTCCGCCGGCAGGCTCATGCGGTCAATGACAGCTTTATTTCCGACGACGAGGGTCTGGCCTTCTGCGCCCAGCTCCCGCACCCGCCGCAGAATTTGCGCCGCGACCTTGCGCCTCGCCCGTTCGCCCGATGCGTTATCGGCGGCCAAGGCCCCTTTGGAGTATGCTCGCGCCGTCACTTGGCACACGGTTTGATGCGGCGCTTTGACCTTGAACAGGCCCCGCGCCTCGACCCCCGGCCAAAACGGCCGAACCAGGTCAACGTCCAGCACCGCGTCGACGAGCAGGGTCGGAACCTTCCAGGTGTCGGCGATGTCCTTCCGGCCCGTCACGCGGATGACGCGGACGCCCTCGTCGGGGGCGGAGAACAGTTGAGGAGGAAAGAGCGTTAGCGCCAAGCCCTCTTCGATGGCGATCTTTTGCTCGCGATTGAGAGCCGACACCCTCAGAAGCGCATCTACAACCCGTGGCGATGCTGCCTCTTGCCGTTGGCCGCCAACAGCGGCAATTTCAGCCTGACCGAGGGCTCCCTCTGAGTAAGTGGGCGCTCGGAAAGTCGCTGACGGTTCGTCTGCGAGGCTCTCTCAGCCAACATATCGGATGCCCTTGAAGGAAGAGACGGTCGCCTATGAAGCTCGGAATAATCGTCGCCAGCACGCGTCCGACTCGGGTCGGCCATCTGATCGGGCAGTGGGTGCACGAGCGCGCTGTCGAGCACGGCGAGTTCGACATCGAGCTGCTCGATCTCGCCAAGTTCAACCTGCCGTTATTCGACGAGCCGAAGCATCCTTCGCTTCAGCAATATGAGCACGATCATACGAAGCGATGGTCGGCGAGCGTCGCTGCGGCCGATGCGTTCGTCATCGTCACCCCGGAATACAATTACGGGCCGCCGCCCTCGCTCATCAACGCATTTGATTACGTCTACAAGGAGTGGAACTATAAACCAGCCGGTTTCGTCAGCTACGGCGGGGTCTCCGGCGGGCTTCGCGCCGTGCAGATGGAGAAGCAGACCCTCACGACGTTGAAAGTCGTGCCGATCGTCGAGGCCGTCGTCATCCACATGGCGGCGCAAACGATCACCGACGGGCGGTTCAACGGCAACGAACTGCAAACACAGGCCGCAAAGGTCATGCTGGACGAGCTACTGCGCTGGGCGGCCGCGCTGAAGACGCTGCGCGGGTGACGCGGATCAGCGCGCCTGCTGGCGAGGGCGATCAGTTCGGCTCGAAAACGGTGCGGCTGAGGAGGTTGACGGGCGCGACACCTCCGGCGGGTGGCGCTGAAGCGGTCGCAGCCGCTTTTTTCCCGTTATTTTAACGGCACCCCGCGCCGAAGGTAGCGGCCGAAAACTCGCGGCACCCTCGTCGATTCCTGGCCCGGAGCTACAGCGATTAAGGCCGGGTACGGACCGAGGAAGAGATCGCCGACTGCCGAGCGCCGGCGGTAAGTGATCCAGCGCTGCGCCAAATGGTGCGGCCGATCGTGCAGCATGTGGCAGCGTTGACAGAGCGCGCGCAGATTCTTTAGCCGATTGTTGGTCGGATCGCTGTCCAGGTGCGCCGCCGCGAGCACGACGCGCGTCATCCGAAACAGATTCGCCTCCATAAGGTCGGGCCAG
>NZ_JBKQOT010000461.1:0-6099 GCF_052145395.1 Roseiarcus sp. | reverse complement strand
GGAATGGCAGGATCGTTGTCGGTCCGCCGCCGGACTCGGTAATATCCGAGCGTATCGAATAGGCCATGTAGAACAGACCGCCAGCGAGCACAGCGAGGATCCCGAGCGCCAGGCGGATGTCCATAGGGTGATCGAGATGCGGTTTGCCCGCCGAGGGTGCGGCCTGCGGCGTCGAAATATCGGTTGCGGCTGTCATCGGGGCGGCTCCTCGGGGCTGCGAGAACACTCTATCGCGGCGCCTTATGACAACCCTGTGAATGCGCCTGTCGACTTGGCGATGAGCGCGGTTTGGGCCGCCGAAATTCGCGTATGACGCCGTTACTCGGAACGTTTTTAGAGCCCGGCTCAACCCGCCTCGGCGAGAAGCGGCAGATGCTGGCGGCCCGGCTCGCCGTCCTTGTCCAGAAGCCGGGTCGGATAGTCGCCGGTAAAGCAGTGGTCGGTGAATTGCGGCTGCCGGGCGTTGCGTTCGGAAAAGCCCATCGCGCGATAGATGCCCGCGACCGACAGGAACGCCAGGCTGTCCGCCCCCATGAACCGGCGCATGCTTTCGAGGTCCATGCGCGCGGCGAGCAGCTTGTCGCGTTCGGGCGTATCGATGCCGTAGAAATCGGGATAGGCGATCGGCGGCGAGGAAATGCGGAAATGGACCTCCCGCGCGCCCGCATCGCGCATCATCTGCACGATCTTGACGCTGGTCGTGCCGCGCACGATCGAATCGTCGATCAGCACCACGCGCTTGCCGGCGACGACGGCCCTGTTGGCGTTGTGCTTCATGCGCACGCCGAGCTCACGGATCGACTGGGTCGGCTGGATGAACGTCCGGCCGACATAATGATTGCGGATGATGCCGAGCTCGAACGGAAGCCCGCAGGCGCGCGCGTAGCCGATCGCGGCCGGCACGCCGGAATCCGGCACGGGCACCACGACGTCGGCGTCAGCCGGCGCCTCCCGGGCGAGCTCCGCGCCCATGGCCTTCCGCGCGTCGTAAACCGAGCGTCCGTGCACGATCGAATCCGGCCGGGCGAAGTAGATGTATTCGAAGATGCAGGGCCGCGCCGGCTGGCGGGGCAGGGGAAAAAAGCTCTTCACCGCGTCGGCGCTGATCACCACGACCTCGCCGTTCTCGATGTCGCGGATGAACCTGGCGCCGATGATGTCGAGCGCGCAGGTCTCCGAGCAGAGGATCGGACAACCGTCGAGCTCGCCCAGCACCAGCGGGCGGATGCCGAGCGGATCGCGCGCCCCGATCAGCTTCTTGTTGGTCAGGGCGACCAGCGCGTAGGCGCCCTCGATATCGGCCAGCGCCTCGACGAAACGGTCGACGATCTTCATCCGGCGCGAGCGCGCCGCCAGCAAAAGGACGACCTCGGTGTCGGTGGTCGACTGGCAGATCGCGCCGCCGCGGATGAGCTCGCGCCTGAGCGTCAGGCCATTGGTCAGATTGCCGTTGTGGGCGATCGCGAGCCCCCCGGCCTCGAGCTCGGCGAACAGCGGCTGGACGTTGCGCAGCGCCGTCTCGCCGGTCGTCGAATAGCGCACATGGCCGATGGCGGTCTGACCGGGCAGGCGGTCGATGACCGAGGCGCTGGAAAAGTGGTCGCCGACCAGGCCCTGGCGGCGCTCGGAATGGAAGCGCGCCCCGTCGAAGGCGACGATGCCGGCCGCCTCCTGCCCGCGATGCTGGAGGGCGTGGAGGCCCAGCGCGACGATCGCCGCCGCGTCGGGGTGCCCGAAAATGCCGAAGACGCCGCATTCCTCATGCAGGCGGTCCTCGTCGAGATCGACGCCCGAACCGTCCGGCGTCACGGCCGTCACTGTTTCGCCGGGGGAAGCGGACGCCCGTTGATGATCGCGTCGAGCCTCTGCTTGTCGGACGTCGACGCCGACGGCGTCGACTGCTCCGCTTTCTTCTGCCCGCCTGCGGCCGGGGGCGAAGGCGGCGTCGTCGGCTTGACCTCCACCGGCGCCGCTGATTCGTCCACCGGCTCTTCGTTCGGCGGGGTGACGTTCCCGCGCGACTTGATCCAGGCGTCGATGGTCGCCGCCGCGTCCTCCGGCAGCAGGGCCACGATCTTGTCCGCCGTGTCGGTCAGGATCGGGCGCGTCTTGGCGGTTTTCACCCATTCCGGTTGCTGCTTGTCCGAGACCAGCCAGTTGAAGATCGCGAACGCGACGACCGCGAGCAAAAACCCGCGCGCCACGCCGAATACGAAACCGAGCGTCCGGTCGAGAGCGCCGATCTTGCTATCGAGAATCGCGTCCGACAGTCTCACGGTGAACAGCGACACGACAATCAGGGTGGCGAAGAATACGATCGCCGCCGCCGCCGCCTGCGCGATGACGTCCTTATGGATATAGTTCGCGAGGTAGGGGGTCACAACCGGGTAGAAGTAATAGGCCGCCGCCGCCGCCGCCGCCCAGGATGCGATGGCGAGCACCTCGCGGGAGAAACCACGCAGCATCGACAAGAGCGCCGAGACGAGCACAATCGCGAGAACGGCCAGATCGAGATAAGAAGGCATCAAGACAACCTTGTCCAAACGCTCGAAAAGCACGGGCGGCGTCCGGCGTCCGGCGCATCCTCGAGGGGCCTTATAGCCAAGGCGTCCGGGTTCGTCACCCGGCGTGGGTCGGTAATCTTGCGCGATTCGAGGCTTGCGCCGCGGAGGTCTTCGCTTCGACCGCGGCTGCGGCGATCAGCGCCGCCAGCGACGCGACCGAACCGATCGGCGCGACGCTCGCGCCCGCCGCCTCGCCCTCGGCGTTCGGCGCGGGCGGGGCGAAGGCGCGGGCGAAGCCGAGTTTAGCGGCCTCCTTGAGCCGCAACCCGGTGTGGGAAACCGGCCGGACAGAGCCGGACAGCGCGATCTCGCCGAAATAGACGGCGTCATGGGGCAGAATCGCCCCGGTCAGCGAGGAGATCAACGCGGCGGCCGCCGCGAGGTCGGCTGCGGGCTCCGCGACCCGGAGGCCTCCGGCGACGTTGAGATAGATGTCGTACGCCCCGAGCTTCAGCCCGGCGTGCGATTCCAGCACCGCCAGCACCATGGCGAGCCGGTTGGGCTCCCAGCCGACCACGGCGCGCCGGGGGGTGCCGAGCGAGGTCGGCGCGACGAGCGCCTGGATCTCGACGAGCAGCGGCCGGGCGCCCTCGACGCCGGCGAAAACCGAGGCGCCCGGCGCCGCGGCGGCGTCCCGGCCGCCCAGGAACAAAGCCGACGGGTTCGGCACCTCGGCAAGCCCCGCGCCCGTCATTTCGAACACGCCGACCTCGTCGGTCGCGCCGAAACGGTTCTTTGCCGCGCGCAGGAGGCGGAAAGCGTGCGCCCCGTCGCCTTCGAAGGAGAAGACCGCGTCGACCATGTGCTCTACGACGCGCGGGCCGGCGATCTGCCCGTCCTTGGTCACGTGCCCCACGATAAGAAGCGCCGAGCCGCTCGCCTTGGCGAAGCGGATGAGCGCCTGCGCCGCGCCGCGCACCTGGCTCACCGTGCCCGGCGCCGATTCAATCGCGTCGCTCCACATTGTCTGGATCGAATCGATCACCACGAATTTCGGCGCGTCGCCCGAGGCGAGGGTCGCGACGATGTCCTCGACCAGCGTCTGGGCGGCGAGCTGGACCGGCGCGCCCTGAAGGCCGAGGCGCTGGGCGCGCAGGCGCACCTGGGCTGTCGACTCCTCGCCGGAGACGTAGACCACGCGCGCCCCGGAGCGCGCGACCGCCGCGCAGGCCTGGATGAGTAGGGTCGACTTGCCGATGCCCGGCTCGCCGCCGATCAGGGTCGCCGAGCCCGGCACGAAACCGCCGCCGGCGACGCGGTCGAGCTCGTCGACGCCGGTGACGACGCGGGGCTCCGGTTTCGAGACGCCCGACAGGTCCTCGAGAGGGAAAGCCCTCCCGGCGGCGCCGCGTCGCGTCGCGGCGGCGCCGACGCCGAGCGCGGCGGCCTCCTCGATGATCGTGTTCCACTCCCCGCAGGACTCGCATTTTCCCTGCCAGCGTTGCGTGATCGCGCCGCAGTTCTGGCAGACGTATGAAGAGCGCAGCCTCGCCATGGGCCGGGGAAGTGACAGCTTTGGGCCAGCGTGTCGAGCCGAATGACCGCAAAAATGGCGCGATCCCCGCCAGAAAACATTGGCGAAAAGGCCGACGAGCTGCTTGGCCGTCCCGGCTGCGGCAAAAGGTCCCGTTCCTTCGCGGGCCGCCGCGACCATATAGTCCAACAGCACGGGGCGGAAAGCCGGCGTGGAGCGTTTAGAACAAGCCCGAGGCCGACGCTCCTCGACGGGGAAGG
This sequence comes from Roseiarcus sp., assembly GCF_052145395.1. Lineage (NCBI taxonomy): Bacteria > Pseudomonadati > Pseudomonadota > Alphaproteobacteria > Hyphomicrobiales > Roseiarcaceae > Roseiarcus > Roseiarcus sp. Next base: position 1,801 of record NZ_JBKQOT010000461.1, on the reverse strand, counting down.
GGAACGGATGGTCGGATGGCGTACGCTTTCAACCACAATGCGGAAGGCGCGCCGAGGATCGGCGAGTTGCTGGCCGAGAGCCTCCCGCACTTTGAAGGCCTGATCGTACCGTTCGAGGCGGGTCAGGAGGTCGTTGGCGAAGGCGATCCGACCGAAAGCTATTATCTCGTCATGCGCGGCATGTTCCGGGCGGTGAAGTTCACCCGCGACGGCCGCCGCCAGGTGTTCGCCTTTTACATGCCCGGCGACATCTGCGGCCTTGAGCCGGAGGCGGCCCACAAGCTGACGATCGAGGCGGTCGACACGGCCGCGATGGCCGTCCTTCCGCGCCACGCCTGCCGGGTCCGGATGAACGACGACCCCCGCCTCAACGCCGCCCTTTTCGACGGCGCGACGCGGGCGCTCACGCTTTCGATCGACCACATGATGATGATCGGCCGCAGCTCCGCGGAGGAGCGGCTTGCATGGTTCCTGAGCATGCTGTCGGCCCGGTCCGTCGGTCCGGACGCGCTGGTGCTCGATCTGGCGATGCAGCGTCAGGACATCGCCGACTATCTCGGGCTCACGATCGAAACCGTGAGCCGGACGTTCACGCTCTTCAGGGATCGCGGCTTCCTCAAGCTGCCGCGCAAGCGCCGGGTGGAGATCGTGCAGCCCGACGCGCTGGCGCGACTGGCCGCAGCCGATCGCGACGCGGCCGTGCCCGCCCGCGCGGCTTCCGAATCTGCGGAATTCGCCGTCGCAGTCGCGTGAGGCGGGGCGCCCTGCCGCCCGAATCGCCACTCGAAAGCGCAAGGCCCCAGCGTCAATATCGCGGAGATATCCGCTCGCGCACGAGCCGGGAAAGCGGCGAGAGCGCTTGCGAAAATGCAGGCGTCAAGTGCGACAGATGGTCACAATCTCGCCGCCCCGGATTGCTGTCAACGCCCGATAGACCTCGAAATCCGGGGCTGTTTCGGGCTGAAAACAAGGGTTTCGGCGAAAACGCGGCCGAAATGCGACGATGGGACAAGTGGACGGCGCCCGGTCGGGCATGCATTAGAGGACCGCTGCGTAATCCGGCCGCCGCATTGGCGACCTGTTGGAAGGCTGTGTTTGCTACGCAACATTCTCGGGATTGGACGCCTGCCCACAGCGCAGCGGACGGCCCGGGACACCCTCTTGTGTCGGGGATGAGGAATGCAGACGGTATCTCAACCAAAGTCGCTCTGGAGCGGCGAAATCGGGCTGATCGCGGTCCTCGCGATCCTGGGCCTGCTCTGTCTCTATATCGCGATCAAGACGATCGAGCCCGCCTACGCCTTCCATATGGGCCTTGGCTTCATTTGCGCGGCGATCGCCATCTTTGCGATCTTCCAGCGCTTCAACAAGCGCGATGCCGCGCGTCCGCCGCTCGAGATCAACGGTCTGCCGAACTATAACTTCAGCGTGGTGAAATTCACGACGGTCATGGCCCTGTTCTGGGGCCTGGCCGGCATGGCGGTTGGCGTCTACATCGCTTCCGAACTCGCCTTTCCCGACCTCAACCTTGAGCCCTGGTTCAACTTCGGCCGCCTGCGGCCGCTGCATACCTCGGCGGTGATCTTCGCCTTCGGCGGCAACGTGCTGCTCGCGACGTCGTTCTACGTCGTTCAGCGCACCTGTCGGGCCCGGCTCGCCGGGGACCTCGCCCCCTGGTTCGTAGCGCTCGGCTACAACTTCTTCATCCTGATCGCCGGCACGGGCTATTTGCTCGGCATCACCGAAAGCAAGGAATACGCCGAGCCGGAATGGTACGCCGACCTCTGGCTCACCATCGTCT
>NZ_JBKQOT010000460.1:0-2681 GCF_052145395.1 Roseiarcus sp. | reverse complement strand
GGACCGCCGTGGCGCCCGTGCCGATGATCGCCACGCGCTTGTCAGAAAGCTTGTCCAGCAACCCGCCGTCCGGGCCGCCGCCCGTATAGGCGTAGTCCCAGCGGCTCGTATGAAAGGCGCGGCCGCTGAAGGTCTCTATGCCCGGAATGCCCGGCAGTTTGGGCACGTGAAGCGGTCCCGTTCCCAGGCCGACGAAGCGCGCCGTGAACCGGTCGCCTCGATTGGTCTCGATCACCCAGCGAGCGTTCGCCTCGTCCCACTCGAGATTCTCGACCTCGGTGTGAAACAGCGCGTTCGCGTAAATATCGTACTGGCGGCCGATGCGCTCGCAATGAGCCAGAATTTCCGGCGCGTGGACATATTTCTCGGTCGGCCTGTGGCCTGTCTCCTCAAGGAGAGGCATGTAGACCATGGACGCGGTATCGCACTGGGCGCCGGGGTAACGGTTCCAGTACCAGGTTCCCCCGAAATCGCCGCCCTTTTCGATAATGCGCACGTCACCCACGCCGGCCTCGACCAGGCGAGCGCAAGTCGCTAGACCCGCGACCCGCCGCCGACGAAAGCAAACATCACATGATCGGTCTTGGCTTCGCGCGGCTCGACCGGCGTGTAAGGGTCGTCGAGATCATGCGCGAGGCGGCCCTTCAACGCCAGATATTGCGCGTTGCCGTCCGGACGTAGCCTCTTGTCGCGCTCGGCCCGATATTTTGCGAGCACGGCCGCCTTGTCGATTTGCGGCTCAGCGGTCGTCGAAATCCGAATGGCCTCCCGTGCAAGTCGTCGCCCGCTTCTGGTCCGGTGGAGATTTTGCCGCTGATTTCAAACGTAAACACGCGGCCATTTTCATATACAAGCCATCGAGCGTGTCTGTGATTTAGGTCACACAACTCGCCGGGTTGTAACCGCGGTGGTAGCAAGGATCGTTCGGCGCCCCGACCTCAGCTTCCCTCTGGCTTGCGCCTTGCGCCCTCCGATGTCTCCTTCGGTCCGACGCCTACCGACGACGTGGCGGGATGAACGCGACCGATGAGGCGGATTACGGTCAAAGACGCAACGCGCAGGTTGCGCCACCACCGGGCGTTATGGAATGAAACTTCGAACGCGTGAACACGCCCCGGCACGCCACGTTCGTGCCAAGCAATCGAACGACGCGAATCGACGCGAAGATTCCATTTGACACTTAGGTCAAAGTCGAGCGGCGCGCACCACGATGAAGCACGACATTACCCCGTTCGGCAGCGGAGCGTCGTGGATGGGACCGGAGTCGGTTGGCCCGAGGCGCGCGGGCGATTCGCGCCCCTTCAATGTTTGCGAAAGATCGAAAGATTAGCCATCGGCGCCATGACGCGGCGGGCCGCCATCTGTGTTCGGCAGGTCCAGCGCTTCCCTAATGAGGGTGCGAGTCAGGCGGGCGCCGTGGCCCGCCGCGCCGATCGCGCGGTAGAGCTCAAACGCCCGGCGCAGCTGCGCATCAGCCGTCTCGGGGTCGCCCTGCGCCGCCGCGAGGCGCCCGCGCAGCTCGGCGATCCGGGGCAACAGGGAGCGGCCCTCGGTCTTCTCGACGAGCGCCTCCGCGCGATCGAGCGCCGTCCCGATTTCTCCCTTGGGCGCAGCTCCGGCGGCAGCCAGCAGAATCTCGGCGAGCGAGAGGAGCCCGTGGGCTTCGTAATAGTCGCATCCGCCCGCCCGCGCGCCCTCGATGGCCTCGCGCGCCGAAGCCTCGGCTTCGGTCTTTGCGCCGATAGCGAGTTGCGCCTCGGCGAGCACGGAGAGGACCTGGGGACGGAAGGCGAGAAACGCCTTCCGATCGCGGGCGATCGCCGCGCCGGCGCTGAGCGCCTCGCACGCTTCGGCCGCCTCGCCCGCCATCAGACGGGAATTCCCGAGCGAGAAATACGCGATGACGAGCGAGGAATCGTTGTCGATCTTGGTCGCAATCTCCAGGCAACGGCGGCCGTGATCGAGGACCGAGGCCGCATCGCCGCGAGTGTAGGCGAGCCAAGTCGTCGCATGATCGAGCCAGCCGAGAAGCTCGACCTCGCCCAGCTTCTCGGCGAGCTGCATGCCCTCCTCACATTGGGCCTCGGCCTCTTTGAGCCTCCCAACATACATGAGGCCAACGGTTCGGGCCTGCATCGCGGCGACGCGCGGGCTGAATCCGGTAATTTCCTTGCCAAGCAAATTGTCCGATCCGACCGCAGCGAGAACGCGGTCCGCGATTTCGACCACTTTGGGGCCGTAGCCGGCGAATAGATAGGCGAACATCGGAAAAGCGCCGAGCGTGGCGGTGAGCATCGGGTTGCCCAGAGCGGCGACAATCGGTTCCGCCTCTTCGGCGCAGCGGACATAATCGGTCGCAGAGCCCGCGGCCGACAGCCGCGCAGTCCCGTAGATGCTCAGCAAGACCGCGACCGCGAGAGGGTTGCCAAGGCGCTCGGCCAAGGCGCGGCCTTCCTTGAAAACGGACTCGGCTTCTTCGGCGCTGAACCCGCCGCGCCAACCGAGCGCGAGAATCTCCCGGCAGGCCTCGAGCGACAGGGCCGTGCGCGTCTCCTCACTCGTCACGCCGGTCGCGAGTTCGCGCACCCGGCGCCAATGGCGCAGGCCTTCGCGCGGGCCGGACAGCGCGGCCCAAACCGCCGCGCGGCGATGCCAGATCGCGGCGTTTCCTGGCTCCTCCG
>NZ_JBKQOT010000459.1:0-14301 GCF_052145395.1 Roseiarcus sp. | reverse complement strand
CGTTCCGGCCGACGTGCTGCGGCGGCGGCCGGATGTCGCCGAAGCCGAACGCCTGACCGCTGCAGCAGATTTTGGCGTCGGCGTGGCGCGCGCCAATTTCTTTCCGAGGTTCACGCTCATCGCCATCGGCGGAACGCAGGATACCGGCTTCCGGCTGTTCAACCCCGGAAACACCTTTGGAACCATCGGCCCTTCGGTCGATCTGCCCTTGTTCGACGCCGGGCTGAGGCAGGCCGAGCTTGACGTCGCCAAGGCCGGGTTCACCGAAGCCGCGGAGAACTACCGTGCGACGGTTTTGGGCGCCGTCAAGGAGGTGCAGGACGACCTGAGCGCCCTCATCTGGCTAGCCGCAGAATGGCGACAGACCACGACCGCCGCGACGGCCGCCCGCCAGGCCGCGAACCTTTCGCTGACGCTTTACCGTGACGGCGCCTCGTCCTATCTCGACGTCGTCACGGCTCAGAGCACGGCGCTCGAAGCCGAACGCCTGGCGATCGCGTTGCATACCCGGGAACTGGAATCCGACATTGGCCTGATGCTTGCGCTGGGCGGAGGATGGAGCGCGCCGCTTTCGTACCCGCCAAGGACGATCGACGTCACGCCGGATCCCGTCCAGATGGTGAAGGAGATTCCACAAGGCAGGCTATGAACGACACGGCGGAACGACCGGAGAATTGCGGCGCCTGCGCGCTCTGGCGCAAGCTGCGCGACAGCGAGGGCGTGTGCTATCGCTGGGCGCCCGAAGCGACCACTCGTCCCGAAACCGCGGCGCATTGGCCCCTGACCCATGGGACCGACGGCTGCGGCGACGGCGTCGCCGCAGCCCGGTTCTCGATCGGCGCCTTTTGCGCCAACTGCGTTCACTGGCGCCGGTCCGAGCGGGGGCTCAATCCGGTCAACCGCGGCGATATGCCGATGTCGTGGTGGGCCCGCGCCGGACACTGCACGCGTCACGCGCCTCGTTCGGTCCGCGAGCCCGGCCCACGGGGATTCTGGCCGGCGACCCTGGACGTCGATTTCTGCGGCGAGGGCGCCCCGCGCAAAAGCGAACCGTAATCGGTTGTCGCTGGAGCCAGGCGAGGCCGCCGTCCGGTCCGGGCTTCCCGAGAGACGCGCGCGGAGCGGCGGGCATCGCTTCCCAACTAAACTAGAATTTAGGTAATGCGATTTTAGAATCACAATTCTTATTTAATATAAAAGCGCTGTTCAAAGCGTTAAGTTCGACTTTACGAGAAAATGTCGTCGCTACGCAAGAATTCATGACTGCAACGGCAGTCGTTCCCACTTGGAGAGTATCGTGAAGGCCACCATGGCGGCCGCGGCGTTGATCGCCGTGGGCGCGACCGGGCCTGTCGCCATAACGACAGCGTCGGGGCGGGACGTCAGTCCGGTTCACCGCACCCATCGGACGCACGGGCGACGCCTTGCGCGTCGGGCCGGAGGCGCGGTCATGGTGGCGTCGGGCGCGGTTTCCGTTGCGACCGTCCCCGCTTGGACCCCGTTTCAGGGGCCTTTCATCAGCCCGTTCGCCACGCCGCCGCGCCCGCTCGAATGGCCGAAGATCGCGCCGTACCCGCCCGGGGAAGGCGACACGGACGGACTGAGCCGAAACGTCGACGACTGCAACAAGGGCTGTATCGACGGCCCTTACTGATCCCGTCCCTGGAGACGGAAGCGTGGAACCGGATTTGTTCGGGTTGAATTTGAGGAGAGCAAAATGAAACAGAGTCTCATCTTAGGCCTTGTTTTCGCAGCGGCGCTGTCACTTCCGGCTCTCGCCGGCGAGGAAACGAAGGCGGTTCACCCGCATCGCCACGTTTATCATCACGTTCACCATAGCATTGGAGAGAGTGGGATCGCGCCGAACGCCGCCGCGCAGGTCCCGCAGCCCGCCCCCGTGCTCGGATTCCCGTCCGTCGCGCCCTATCCGAATGGCCAGGGCGACACGGACGGTCTGAGCCGCGACATCAACGATTGCAACAAGGGCTGCATCGGCGGCAATCCCGGCTGACCCTTCGAGCGGATTCTGCATCTCGTCTGTCAAGGTCAGCCGCGGAACGGGTGTCCGCCGCCCGACACATTGGGCCTTATCCGGATGGAGATGGCAAACGCGTACGGGCCGTGCCGAGACATCCAATTGCAACACAGGCGACATCGGTAGCGCCCCGGACTACCGGGACGCACGCAGGTTCGGGTTCGGCGTGTTTTCTTTCGCCCGTCGCACCTCACGCGAACGGGCAGGGCGACATGCACGGGCTCGACAGGCTTAACGCGACGAAGGCGACAAGAGGTGGCTTGTGGCTTGCGGCGAAAACCGGGTCGATCGCCTGGGAACAACGCGTCGTCGCCGGCGTTGAAGTTTCACTTCAAGGAGAGCGCAACATGAAACAGGCAATGGCAATCGGGCTTGGCCTTGCGACCTTCCTGGCGATCCCCGCCTTATCGCAACAGACGGACGCGGTGGGGAATCCCGTTCACCGCCATTCCGTCCATCATCACGTTCATCACATGGTCCGCTACGGGCCCTATCGGAACGGGCAGGGTGATGAAGACGGGCTAAGCCGCCGAATCAACGACTGCAACAAGGGCTGTATTGGCGGCAATCCCGGCTGACGCGAGAACCCTTCGCGGGGCGGCCAAACGCAGATCGAGCCGCAAGGCGATCGCCTGCGGCTCGACAATGAAGGTCTGATTGGACGCGGGAAGGGGTCGCTCTCCGCCGAGTCCTATTCGTCAGAAGCGGATACGGATGCCGATGGTCGGGTCCCAACTCTGGGTGGGGGCCGACTGCCAGGAGTACTTGGTGTTGCCGGGAATCGCGTAATAGGTCTTGGCGGCGCCATTGGCCAAGCCGCCGTAGAGGTTGCTGAGCATCACGCCTCCATAGATATCAACCCGCGGGACCGGCCGGTAATCGAGAAACGCTGAAACCGCGTCCTGACTGCCGGCGCACTTGCTGCTGCTGATGAAAGCGCCGGTGCCGGTGCAGGCGGCGGACGTGGCGTACCCATAGGGGACGCCGCTGATCTTCCCCGTATTCCACGTGAAGTTATAGTTGTTCTGGCTCTGATAGTAGAAACCCATTGCATAGTCGAGGTTGCTCAAAATCGACCATTTGAAGCCGGTCCAGATCGTGTTGAGGACCTTGTTGTAAGCGTAAGGCGGAGCGTTCACCACGCCGTTGTTGAGGTAGGCCGTGGAGCTCACGGCGCCCGACGGAACGAAGATGCCGCCGGCGATCGTCTGGAAGCCATTCGCGTAGGCGCTCGAAGGATTCGCTAGATTTGCGTAAATGTCTCCGGCGTAGAAGGTGACCGTGTTCCACTTGTATTTCGCGGTGAATTCAAGGCCGAAGTTGTTGGAGAGCGTCGCCTTCAGGATGTCGTTGGGGTTGTAATATTGATTCAGTCCGTAAATATTCTTCTGGATGATGAACCAGTCGCCGTCGATCAGCTTGAGGCTCGAGTTCGACGGATAGGGGTTCAGGCCATAAGTCGAAAGCGACACGGCGTTCTGCGCGTAGCTGACCACCCCGTCGAGCGACAGCGGCCCGAAATCGGCGCCGAGCTGACCCTGGTACTGATTGGAGGCGCCATTGTCCCAATCATAGCCGCCGACCGTCACCTGACCCGCAGCCCGGAAATTCTGATAGGTCAGGCGGTAGGTGACGGCAGTGGTGCGAACGGTCTCGGTGTCGCCGAAGCCGGGGAACGAACTCGAGAACCCAATTAGGGAGAAGGCGGTGGACGCCACCGGATCATAGGCCGACATGACGTCGAACGCGAGCGTGTTGGTGCGGCCGAAGGTCAGCGTGCCCCAGGTCGGATTGCTGACGCCAATATAGGCCTGCGAGTTGTCCCATTGTCCCGCGCGGCTCGAATCCAAGTTCGTGGTCTGAAATGGGAAAGTGCTAGCCGGGCGGAGGTTGTTGTCGGCCAGCGACCGCGGGCCGTTGAAGAACATGCCGGAGTACGGGTTGACGCCCGCTTCGAGGACGCCGATCAGCGACCAGCCATAGGGAAGAATGTCCTCCTTCATCTTGAGGCCAACGACATTCGTGCTCAGACCGTTATAGCCGAACAGATAATGAGGGCCGTTGGCTGCCTTCTGAATGCCGTAATAGACCTTGTCGGCGCTCGGGCTGCGGGCCGCGCCTTGACTGAGATACGTCCCGTTGACATCCAGCGTGCCGTAGAGCGTGATGCCGTAGGCGCTGAGCGGGCAGTCGCTCGCCGAAGAGTTCAGCCAGGTCCAGAAGCTCGACCAGCAGTTCGGCGGGGCCGCCGCAGGCGCCTTTGTCGTGGGCAGATCGGCCGCCTGGGCCATAGCGGCGAGCCCGACGGTTGCCAGAAGAACAATGCCAAGTCTCTTCATCATATGCCCCCGAAACTCGCGCGGCCGGACCTCGATTTTCAATTTCCGGCCGCCGCGCAAACCCGTGTTCGCCCGACGCGCACGAATCCCGTGCTCTGCGGCGCACACTAAAGCAGGATTTAGAATCGAAACTAGGGGCCGTTGAGCAAGAAATCGCGCCGGCTTCGAACGCCGAGACTCCGGCCGGCGACCAGATGACGGAAGTATGGCAATTGCGTAACAGACGAACGCGCGCCTTTTCCGGGCGTTAGCCCGGCAACGCTCCAAACTGGGGCGCCGAGCGACGGGAAGGCCAACGGCGACAGCGATATGGCCTGGCCGCCAGATCTCTGCTCAATGTGCTCTTTTTGCAACAGGTTTTGAGCGCGAACACGGCTGAAAACACGTGTGCTTTGAGCCTTTTTCGCAGCGCCCCCGGCTGCGCTCCAGACGGGGCGCCGCTTTTTGAGCGGCGTCCTCATTCGATCCCGGCTCGCCCTTTGATTATGACAGCCGGGCGGCGGAAATACGGCGAACGCGCCCCGCCTGCGGTTTGGAAAGACAGTCCTCTCGCCGGCTGGCGCCTCGCGTTATTTGACGCCTCTCGTTGCGAGGACTTCGCCTGAGCGGCGCAATTGGCAAAGGACTTTTCCGATGCAAGGTTTCACCACATTGGCCTGCGCGTCAACTTTCGTTGCAGGCCTGAAAGCCGCGCCTCGGCGGCAGACGCGCGAACCGATCCGCCCTATGATTCCGGCATGACCCAGATGCTCGCCAGCGTCGTTAACGCGGCCGAAGCCCGAGTCGCGCTCGACGGCGGCGCCGATATCCTCGACTTTTCCGATGCGAGCGGCGGCGCCCTCGGCGTGGTCGCCATCGAGACGATCGCCGACGCGGCCCGGTCGGCCGGAAAGGCGCGCGCGATCAGCGCAGCGCTCGGGAATCCGCCCTATGACGGCGAAAGGCTCTCGGCGCAGGCCCATGCGCTGTCGGCCGCAGGAGTTGGCGCGATACGCCTGGCCGCGAACGCCGATACGCTGGATCGGCTCGACGCCGCGCTTTCCGGGCTGGCGAAGCAGATCCCTCTCGTCGGCGTGCTCTTTGCCGACCGCGACCCCGATTTCGGCGCGCTCGACCGGCTGGCCGCGCTCGGGTTCCGGGCCGCCCTTCTCGACGCCGCCGAGAAGGGCGGCAAGCGGCTCCTCGACACCTGCCGCCGCACCGGATCGAGGCCTTCTGCCGGCGGTGCCGCGAGCTCGAACTCGGCGCGTGGCTCGCCGGCGCGTTGCAGGGCCCAGATGTTCCGCGCCTGCTGCTGCTCGATCCCGACATCCTCGGTTTCCGCAGCGCGCTCTGCCTGCGTGGTCGCCGCGCCGGCCCGCTCGATCCCCATCGGGTCGCCCTCATTCGCGACCTGATTCCACACGAGGATACGAAGGAGCGCGGCGCCGGCTTCCTCTCGCCAATTGGGAGAGGCGCGGGGCTGCGAGGTTCGGGCGAGAGCGAGCGCACGCTGTCCGGTCCGCGCGCTTCGCCCGGCGACGCGGCGACAACCGGGTCCGCTTCCGACACGATCTTCGTCCACGACTTTTTGACGACCGCCGAGATCGGCGCGTACGCGCACGAGCGGGGCGTCAGGCAGCGCCTCCTGTTCAACATCGACGCCGCCGTCGCCCGCATCGCGGCCCATGCCGACGATATGCGCGCGGTCGTCTCGTATGACGTCATCCTCGACGCCGTCCGGATCGTCGTCGGCCGCGGTCATGTCGACTTCATCGAGACCGTCGCCGAGGAGGTCGCGGCGATCGTATTGAAGCACCCGCGCGTGCGGCAGGTCCGCGTGCGCGTCGAGAAGCTGGACGTCGTGGCGGGGTCCGTCGGGGTGGAGATCGTGAGGGGGCGCTAGGACCGGCGCTTCGGCTCGCCCAAGGAAAGGGCCGAACGCGACCTCGTCGGCGCCGGCATGGGGCTGCGCCCGCCGCGGCCGGCGAGCGCCAGAATTTCCCTGCCGACGATTTCGCCCGGACCGCCGCCGTCATTGCCGCGCTCGCTTCCCCCTCCGCGCCGCTCTCGACCGACGCCGTCTCGGCGGGTTTCCGACAGGGCGGCAAGGTCGCGCCCAAGGTGCTGGCCGTCCTCGCTGTCGCGCACGGGCTACGTCGGCACGGCGGATGGCGGCCGGAGTTCGCCCTCAGCCGGAAGGCCTGAAGCCGCAGCGCGTTCCGCCGGGCGGGCATTTGCGCTCTTATAGCGTTAGCTGTTGGCAAGCGCCTTGGCCGAGCGCTACGAGCATCCAGCTTTGTGGATTGATTGGTTCGGCATGGGCTTCAAGGGCTCGCCTCCAGCCCAGATAGTTGGGCAACCTAGCCACAGTGGGCTCCTTAGGCGTTGCAATCCCGGCGTCAGGGATTCAATGGCGGCCGCCGGCGGGACGGGTTCGGCTAGCCGATGATCATGACGCAATTCCGGGCGAGCCGGGGCGCGAGCCTACGCATGTCCGAGGCCGAAATCGCGACGCAGCCGGCGGTCGGCGCGAGGTCCGGGCGCGCGAGGTGGAAGAAGATCGCGCTGCCCCGGCCCTTGGCGCGGGATGAGAAGTTCTGGTCGAGCACGAAGGTCAGGTCGTAGAGATGGTCCTTGCGCCACATTCTGTCGGTGCAGTCGGCGGCGGGCAGGCGGACGGGCCGGTTGTAGCGCGGGCTCGCCGGGTCCTCGCACCACCCCTGGTCCGGCCGCATCGGGACAAGCGGTATGCCGCCGACGCGCGGACGCGGGCGGTCGGGACGGAAGTAGGCCCAGAGCAACGCGAACCGGCCGGCCGGCGTGCCCCGGTCGCCTTCGCGCTTGATTCGCACGACGCCCGAGGGCCCGAGCGCGCAGGCGATACGGAACGGCCCCGCCGTGAGCCACCCGCGCGATCGCTCGCCGGCGAGCGAACGGACGCGAATCTGGCCGAGCATGCGCGACGCTTCAGCCCGCCAGCAGGCTCTTCACGATGGCGCTCGCCTTGGCGAAGTCCATTTGGCCGGGATGCGCCTCCTTGAGCGCGTTGACGACCCTGCCCATGTCTTTGACGCTCGCCGCCCCTGTCGCGGTGATGGCGGCCTTGGCGGCGGCGGTCACTTCCGCCTCGCTCATCTGCTTGGGCAGGAACTCGTTGATCACCGCGACCTCGGCGTTCTCCTGCGCCGCAAGCTCCGCGCGGCCCGCCTCGGCGTAGATCGCGGCCGATTCCTGGCGGGACTTGACCATCTTGGTGAGCAGGGCGAGTTCGTCGGCGCGGCTGACGATCTTGCCGGCCCCGCGCGCCTCGATCTCCCGGTCTTTCAGCGCCGCCATGATCAGGCGCAACGCGCCGACGCGAACCTTGTCGCCGGACTTCATCGCCTCCTTCATCTGGGCCGTCACCGTGTCACGCAGCGGCTGTACGTCCGCCATGGGTTCCTCGATATGTTGTTTAAGCGCGTCGGCTTGACGCGCGAAGTCTGCGGCGCTTAAGCACAGCCGCATGGCCAACGCAACAATCTCCCCATCCCCCGTCGATCCGGACGACGGGACCGCTCGCGGCTGGCGGCCGCGGGTCGCGACCGGCGTCCTGGTGCTGGCGAGCGGCGACGTGATCGAAGGTTTTGGCGTCGGGGCGGCGGGGTCGGCCGTCGGCGAGGTTTGCTTCAACACGGCGATGACGGGCTACCAGGAGATTCTCACCGACCCTTCCTACGCCGCCCAGATCATCACTTTCACCTTTCCGCATATCGGCATCGTCGGCGTCAACGGCGAGGACATCGAGGTGGTCAACGCCGCCGCCTCCACCGCGGCAGTCGGCGCGATCTTCCGCGCCGATCTTTCCGAGCCGTCCAATTTCCGCTCGAGCGGCCGGCTCGACGCCTGGCTGAAATCGCGCGGGATCGTCGGCCTGACGGGCGTCGACACCCGCGCGCTGACGACGCTCATCCGCAAGACCGGCATGCCGAACGCCGTCATCGCCCACGCGCCGGACGGGGTCTTCGACATCGACGCGCTGCGCGCGGAGGCGAAGCGCTGGCCGGGCATCGACGGCATGGACCTCGTGCCGCAGGTCGGCACGACCCAGCGCTACGACTGGGACGAGACGAGCTGGACGCTCGAGGGCGGCTACGGCAAGCGGTCCGCGGCGCGCTTCCACGTCGTCGCGGTCGACTACGGCGTGAAGCGCAACATTCTGCGGCTCCTGAACGACTGCGGCTGCTCGGTCACAGTCGTGCCGGCGACCGCGACCGCGGAGGAGATTCTCGCGCTCCGCCCCGACGGCGTGTTCCTGTCGAACGGCCCCGGCGACCCGGCGGAGACCGGCGCATACGCCGTGCCGACCATCCGGGCGCTGCTCGAGACGAGGATCCCGCTGTTCGGCATCTGCCTCGGTCATCAGCTCCTCGGTATTGCGGTCGGAGGGCGCACGATCAAAATGCCGCAGGGTCACCACGGCGCGAACCATCCGGTGAAGGATTACACCACCAAAAAGGTCGAGATCGTGTCGATGAACCACGGTTTCGCCGTCGATCGCTCGACCCTGCCCGAGAACGTCCAGGAGACGCACGTCTCGCTGTTCGACGGCTCGAACTGCGGCGTGGCGCTGACAGATCGCCCGGCCTTCTCGGTGCAGTATCACCCCGAGGCCTCGCCCGGCCCTCGCGACAGCCACTACCTCTTCCGCCGTTTCGTCGGCCTGATGGAGGCGGCGAAGGAGGGTAAGGCGACGGCCTCGGCCTGAGGCTCTTATCGCCGGGAACCGTTCGCGCACGCTGTTGCGCGCCAGAACGATTCCAGAGGCTTGCCACCTCCTTTGCGCGACTCCTGTGCCGGAACGGCTCAACGGCGGTATAATAACGTACAATTTATGTATGTTGTGACTTGGCGTAGCCACTCTTTTCGTATGTTATATATACTGATATCCAGAAATTCTTGCGCGCCCATCAGCTAAAGCGACGCAATTGCTGAGCATCCCCGCGCGCCGCCCCGCCTGTTGAGAACTCCGGCCGGCCGTGTAGGAATGACGGGTCACTGTTGTGAGGCGGGGCTCAGGCGTTGGGGCGCGGCGGAACTTGGGAGCGCGTTCGATTGCGTCGCCGGGCCAGCGCGGCGCGGTTGGCTCGTGGCGAGGCGCGGGCAGGCGCGAGCGGAGCCGAGAACCCGGCCGAAGAGTCAGCCAAGCGCTCGAACGACCTGCCAGAAATCGCCAAAAAGGCCGACGACCTCGAGGCGATCAAGAAGGCGGTCGACGACGCGGCCGCGATCGGCGGGGGCTTGTGGATCTCCTACCTGTTCGTGCTCTTCTATCTCGCGGTCGCCGCGGGCGCGGTCACCCACGCTGACCTTTTCTTCGAGAAGCCGGTCAAGCTGCCATTCCTCAGCGTCGAGCTTCCGCTGGTCGCGTTCTTCTTTCTGGCACCGCTCATCTTCCTCGTCGTCCACGCCTACACGCTCGTGCACCTCGTCATGCTGAGCGACAAGGTCAAGCGCTACCATCAGGCGCTTTACGACCAGATCGGGGACAAGGGCAGCTCTTCCGACACCGAGCGGGAGGAAAGGAAGGAAAAGCGCGATAGCCTCAGGCGGCAATTGCCGAGCAACATTTTCATCCAGATTCTCGCTGGGCCATCCGACCTGCGCCAAAGCCTGTTCGGATGGTTGTTGCGCGCAATCGCATGGCTGACGCTGGTCATTGCCCCGGTTCTGCTTCTCCTCATCTTTCAAATCCAGTTCCTCCCCTTCCATCACGCCGTCATCGCCTGGACTCAGCGCGTCGCGCTCGTGGCGGACCTGCTGTTGCTCGCGTGGCTGTGGCGGAAAATTCTGTCCGACCGCGAATTGGGCGGCCCATTCGGCTCTTGGATTTGGGAGGCATTGGGCTTGGCCATCGGCTTTGCTGTTGTCTTCTTCTCCGTGGCGGTCGTCACCTTCCCGGGCGAGTGGCAGGAAGACTTGCTGAGTTGGCGAATTCTTCCCGTGACGGCCGAATGGGCGAACCCCGCGACAAAAACGGACGCGCGCGGGGTGCCCAGGACGGCGTCGTTTCGGGATTGGGTCCTGAACGCGCAAAGGGTCTCGCTGCACGACTGGCTGTTCGATGCCAGTCCCGACCGAGTTACCCGCCTCAGGCTCCCGTTCTCCGCCACGCTCGTTCTGCCGGGTCTCAACGTCTACGAGGGCCTTGGCATCGATGATCCCGAGAAGGCCAAGTGGCATGATTTCATCTTTCGCGCGCGCGGCCGCGATCTGAGGGGCGCGATCTTCGATTTCGCCAGCCTGCCGAAGGTTGATTTCGAAGGCGCCGATCTTCAGGGCGCATCGCTCAACGTCGCGCAACTTCAGGGAGCGTCGCTCGTTGGGGCGCACCTTCAGGCCGCGTGGCTCGTTGAAGCGCAGCTTCAAGGCGCGTCGCTTTTCAACGCGCAGCTTCAGGGCGCGCGGCTCGAGCGAGCGCAGCTTCAGAGCGCGTTGCTCGTTGCGACGCAGTTTCAAGGCGCGAAGCTCGACCGCGCGCAGCTTCAGGGCGCCAACCTCGATTTCGCACTGCTCCGGGGCGCGTCGATCATTAGCGCGCAGCTTCAAGGCGCGTGGCTTACTGGAACGCAGCTTCAGGGCGCGTCGCTCAAGGACGCGCAGCTTCAGGGCGCGTCATTGCAGGGTGCGGAACTGGAAGCGACCGACCTAACAGGCGCCTATCTCTGGCGGACCAATCGCGCAAGGTCGTCCGTGACGCCTTCCGCCCTCCGAATGTCCGGCGAGACCTGGCTGCCGGAATGGCCCGACGAGGCTTCGAACCGCCGCCCCTGGGACAACAATTCATATCAGGCCCTGCTGCGGACCATCATTGGGACGCCCTCGCCGGGGAGCCTTCGGGAGCAAGCGCTGGGGCGCATCCAAGTTCTCTCCTGCTCAAATTCCGACAAGGCGCTCGCGTCTTGCGATCCCGCGGCCGCGCCGCCGCCCGATGCTGCGGCGTGGCGAGAGGCGCTGGAGGCGGCCAGCGTGGACGAAAAGGCCTATGACGCGGCCGTTGCGACGGTCTTGAAAAGACTCGTCTGCTCCGGCGGCGGCGACGCGATTCATATTTTGCGCGGGCCCGGTTTCTCTCTGCGGCTAGCGGCCGCCGTCACCGCGGCCTCCGGCCTGATCGACGACCTCATGAACAAGGACAGCAAGGACTGCCCCGTCGCTGCCGCGCTGACCGATGGCGACCGGGCGAACCTGTTGGACATCAAACAGGCGACAAAGTCGCCATAGGGCTTTGTCGGCCCGCGCCGCACGCCATTCCTGCCGACTGTCGCCTCTTCCCTTGACGCGACGGTGCCGGCAGGGGATTGGCTTCAAGCGCAGGGCGTGCGAGTGTCCCAAAGCCGCGCGTGGCGGCGGCGACGCCTGAGAGCACGGACGCCCTTCATGCCGAAACTTTCGCCGGAAGGCCTTCGCGCCGTCGCGGACATCGCTCAACGCACCGGTTTCAGTTCGGACGCCGTGGCGTCGATGCTGTTCGCCGTCATCGCCGGCAATGGCGGGATGGCGCAGTTCAGCCATCCGGAATTCGGCGGCTCGGGTCAGTGGATGTCCGGCGGCGCGATCATGCTGTCGGACATGTTCAACAACGCCCTGAAGGCGCGGGTGGACGCGCTCTGCGTCGAATTGTCCGCGCTGGTGAGGCGCGAACCGGGTCTGGCGGTCGCCGGCTCTTTCCAGTCGCAGAGCCAGGGGGGCGCCGCCCCCATGGGCGGGAGACAGTCGAGCCTGCTCACGCCTGAGGCGTCCGGCGGGGCGAACTGGTGGCCCGCCGATCTCGGCGCGCCGTCCAGCGTCGGCGCGCAAAATGCGGCGCGTTACGCGTACTTTCCTGCCGCCCGCCGCCTCGCGGTCGACATCGACGGGAAGGTGACGGTGTACGACACGCAGGACCACCAGATCGGCGGTTTCTCGCAACAGCAGTCGGGGACGGGTTCCGTGACCTTCACGAGCCAGCACGGAACCGTGGACGTCGGGCGCCTGCCCATCGTCTCGGGCGCGCGCTCTCCGGCCTCGCCCTCCGCGGCTGAGCTCCCGACGCCTCCGGCGACGGCGAGGCCCGAAACCGCGCCCGCCGGACACGAGAACGTTCTCGCCGTCATCGAGAAGCTGGCGGATCTCCACGCCAAGGGCATTCTCACCGAAGCCGAATTTTCCGCAAAAAAAGCGGAGCTTTTGAGCCGGCTCTGACGCTGGCGCGGACCCTCATCCGTCGCCTTCGGCGACACCTTCTCCCCGAGGGAGAAGGGGGCGCGAACGGCCGGCGCCTTACGGTATAATGGATGTTAGCGCCCTTCCCCCTCAGGGGGAAGGTGGCCCGAAGGGCCGGATGAGGACCTGCGCCGTCACCCCGTCACGCGGCCCCTCGAGCAAGCTGTACAGCCCCCGCGCCTCGGGCGCCGGACCGCGACGCTCGCCGAGCGCCTCGACCTTCACGGCGAGAAAGCGCTGGCCTTGGGCGATGGTGAGCACGTCGCCCGCACGAAGCGACCGACTCGGCTTGTCGATGGGGGAGCGGGAAGGGCCACGAGAGAGGCGAATGCCGCCTTCCTCGATGGTTCGCGCGGCGAGGGTCCGCGTCTTGAAGAATCTTGCGCGCCAGAGCCAGACGTCGGCGCGGCAGGTTGCGACGGCTTCGTTCAAACGGAAGTCCCTGTTGCTGCAGTGACCCGGCGGCGGTTACGGCGCCGTCCCTTCCGCGCCGGGGCGGAAGGCGACGGGGCGACGCGCGTCTCAGCCGGGGAGGCAGGACGGGCGGGCATGGGGGGACGGGGCGCGAACGGGCGGCGGCGCCAGAGGCTCGCTTCGGCGGGATCGGTTTTCCGCACCCGCACGAGGCCGAGCGCGCGGAGAATGGAATCGGCCTCGCCCGTCGTCCAGCCGACCGCAGCGAGCAGCTCCGGGGTCAGCGCGACGAGGTCGGGCCTTTCGGACGGCGCGGCCCGGGCCATCGCGTCGAATGTCTCCAGCGTCAGCACTGGGATCGCAAGCCCGGCGACCGCGGCGAGGCCGCGCAGGCTGAGGGCCTCCGGCGGCGGAACGGGGTGCGGCAGCACGCTCAAGCCGTTAACGGTCGGGCGCCACCGCGGCGCAGCCAGGTTGGCGAACACCGCGCCGATCGAACGCGCCTCAGCCGTCAAAAGTCCGGGCAGGTAGAGCGAGAAGGCGCCGAACTGGACGCCGAAAGTTTTCAGCACCCGCCGCTCGTTGCGGCTCAGCGCCCGGATGTGTTCTTCGGCTGCGCGCCGATCGAGTACTCCGAACTGCTCGACGAGCTGGTAGGCGACGCCGCGCGCAAGACCTCTCAGGCGGCCGTCGGCGATCGCCTCGGTCAGACGTTTCAGCGGCGCGAGCCGCCGGGTCGCTTCGCCGGCCACGAACGCCTCGAGCCGGCGCGCGGCGCGCTCGCGCGGCATGTCCTGGCCGAACTCGCCGATGAGGCGCACCCGCGGTTTGAACGGCGCGCCTCCGGCGATCTCTCCGGCCGCGATTCCGCGCCACGCCACCACGCCGCCCAGTTCGAGGCTGAAGGCTTCGTCGCCCTCGCTCGCGAGTTCGCCAAGCCGCCGCGCGACCTCGGGCGCGACCGCCCGCTCGACCGCGCCGCGCAAAGCCCGGGCCTCGAGCGCCGTGTCGCCGCGCACGGGCTCGAAATGGACCCCGGTCAGGCGGCCGACCACGTGGCCCTCGACCGTCACCTCGCCGTCGGCCGCGATCCCGCCGAGGATAGGGCCGGCATGCTGGTGGAGCGAGCGCAACAGCGTGCTCGTGCGGCGGTCGACGAAGCGCTGCATCAGCGACTGGTGCAGCGTGTCGCTGAGGCGGTCCTCGAGCGTCCGGGCGCGGTCCTGCCAGACGTACGGTTCGGCGAGCCAGTCGGAGCGGTTGGCGATGTAGGCGAGCGTGCGCACG
>NZ_JBKQOT010000458.1:0-9401 GCF_052145395.1 Roseiarcus sp. | reverse complement strand
ATGTAAAAACCAAGCCTGTAAATCGCTGATTTTGAGAGATGGCATGCAAACGGGAAAGCCCCTAGGTGGCAGACCTTGGAACGATCAATCCGGAGCCTCGAATGTCTCACTGACAGGCGTGATTTTGGACATGATGTATTTCGCCGCCGACTCGATCTCCGGGAAAAGCGTACTGGCGTTGATGTTGATCCCGTCCAGTTCATCTAGGATGTCTCGCTTCGCTCTGGCTGGCACCTTTGTCCGGAAGACCTCGATGCCGAACTCGTTACCGCGAAGCGCTGATCTTAGTCCGAAAATCAAGAAGGCACCTTGCTGTGCAAGGATTCTCTGATTCGTCTGTTTCGGTTTGACCGCGAAGATGCTCTTGAGGTCAGACAACCCGATCTTTGGCAGAAAGTATGGTTTCTCGACCTTGATGAAATGCAAGAGACGTTCGCCGACGTCGCTTCCGTTAAGCGTCTCGGAGTCCTGCGTATGGCGGATTTCGTCACGCTGTCTACCGGTCAGATTCGACAGATTTGCGATGCAGCTTACCGTGTCACTATCGAAATACTTAATATTCGATTTCCTGATGTAAAATCTGAAGAACTCGCCGTCCTTGTGAAGGCGATCAAGGCACGCGAAATACAGGGCCACGAGAGGATTATATGTTATGTCGAGCAATCGAGTTGGTAGCGAGTAGTGTTGCATTCGAACCAATTGTTCGAATGCGGTCTTGTCATCCCTGAATTCCTTCGGTTGGATCGAGATCAGCTCGCGGAGGATGTTTTTCTCGTCACGACGATATTCTTTTCTGCGGAAGAGGGATGGCGTTAGGTTATACGTCTTGTCTGAATGACCACGATAGATATTGACGTATCCGGGCGCGGGCTTACAATCACTCAAGATCGTGAAGAGACCTGATAAGCTCGCAATCTCAGCGGACTCTGTCAGATTGACAGCCATAGGTAACCATCACTGCTGCGCGATTAGCTGCGTATACTAGCTTATACACTTACAGCTCTAAGGCAATAGGCTAACGGTTCCGATCTCAGGGCTGACCGACAACCGTTCGGGCTGATTTGGCGGCCTTTCGGAAGCTGAGTGCCAGTTGGCCCTTGCCGCTTCGACTGCCTTCCGCCGTGAGCCATGAGGTGGGTGCATTAAAGGTCCGTTTCCTGCCTTCGCGACATCGACAGTCGGGGACCCAGCGCTGATTTCGACCCCTAATACTTCTCGATGCCGACCCACTGGGCGTCCGCGTATCGCTCGCCTGCGGCGAAGCCGACCGGCAGGATCCGCTCGATCTCGGCAAGCCGGGCCGCGTCGATCTCGAAGTCCGCCGCGGCGGCGCATTGCTCCAGGTGCTCGGCCGTGCGGCTGCCGGGAATCGGGACGATGTGCGGCGCCTTGGCGAGAATCCAGGCGACGGCGAGCGTCGCGGGCGCGACATCCCAGGACTTGGCGAGCACGAGGAAGGGCGCGAGCCGGTCGCGGTTGCGCCGCCAGTTCAGACCCTGGAAGCGCGGATTGCCGTGACGGAAGAAGTCCTTGGGGTCGAAGCTCTCGACGTCCTGCAAGAGGCCGCTGAAAGAGCCGCGCCCGACCGGCGAGAAGGCCACGAACAGCGCGCCTGTCTCGGCGCAGGCCTGGACGAGCCCCAATTCGGGACCTCGGGTCCAGAGCGAGTATTCCGACTGGACGGCGGCGATCGGATGCACGGCTGAGGCGCGCCGCAGCGTGTCGGGGGCGATCTCCGATAGTCCGATCGCGCCGATCTTTCCGGCTTCGACGAGGCGGGCGAGTTCGCCGACCGTGTCCTCTACGGGAATGCGCCGGTCGATCCGATGCACGTAGTAGAGATCGACCTGGTCGACGCCGAGTCGCTTCAGCGAGCCTTCGAGCGCCTCTCGCATGTGCGCGGCGCTGTTGTCGTGGTCACGCCTCCCGTCGGGCAGCCGGCGGATGGCAAACTTGGTCGCAAGGGTGATTTTCGCCCGCCGGCTTCGGTCCTCGGCCAGGAACTTGCCGATGACCGTTTCGCTGAGGCCCTCTCCGTAGACGTTCGCGGTGTCCCAGAAGTCGGCGCCGATCTCCAGCGCCCGCGCCAGCGCCCGCAAGGAGTCGCTCTCGGTGGTCGGCCCGTAGAAGCCGCCGAAGCTCATGCAGCCGAAGCCGACCGCGGAAACTGTCGCGTTGGGCCCGAAGCGCCGCCGCTTCATCGATATCCTCGTGGAAATTTCTGGAAGTCGTCCGAGGCTTTGAAGCCGCCGGACGATAACGTCAAGACCGGTCGCCCGGACCCTTCGCGCCGGCCTGGGCGCCGCCTCCGGCCGCGTGCTCGATTTCCTCGGCGAGCGCATGAGCGAGACACCGGTAGCCGAGATCGTTCATGTGCAGTCCGTCGCCCGAAAGCAGGGCTAGCGCCTTTTTCATGCCCCACTGTTTCATCATCGCGTAGCGCGACAGCACCGGAACCCGCAGTTTTTCGCCGATCTCATTGACGATCCCGACAAAGCGCTCGTAGCGCTCCACGTCTGGCGTCTTCAGCGTGAATTGCGGGCCGACCAGCATGAGGGGGACCTTGGCCGCCCGCGCCGCCGCAATGCCACTCTCGACGGTGGCGCGGAACAACGCCTCGTCCACCCCGACGAGGGCGTCATTGGTCCCGACCTGCCAGATCACCAACTCGGGCCAGCCGCTCTTCAGGGCCGCCTTCAGCCGCTGCAGCGTCGTGGCCGCGAGTTCGCCCCCGACGCCGGCGTTCCTGACCTGGGCGGCGATCTTGTCTTCGCGCCCCAGTTCGTCCGCAAGCAGCGCGGGGTAGGCGTGAGAGGGCGTACTCGCGCCTATGCCTGCGGTGGACGAAGACCCGATGGCGAGAATTTCCAGCTTGCGGTCCGCGCCGCTGTCGAGACTGGCGAGCTTGGCGCTGTTGGCGTCGAATTCTGCCGGCGCGGCCGGACATTCGTCCGCACACGCGGAGCCGGCGCCGAATAGCAGACTCGCCCCGGCGACCAAGGCCAGACCGGCTAAACGGCTCCCGAAGGAACCATGGCGGAGGGCGGGACGGACGTGTTTCTGCACTCGATCCAGCGGGCAAGAGCAAAGAGAGCGGCTAGGCCCGCTAGCGTGTACGCGAGTCCGGCGAGTTGCTCAACCCCCGCCGAGAAATAAGGTTGTCCAGCGCCGAGCGCCGCCTGGGCCAGCGCGGTTATGACGCAGCCCGCGGCGAAGACCGCCAGTCCATTGCGGCCGAGGCGCTGGACCGCCCGGCCGGCGGCGCTGTCGACGATGCGCTTCATCTGAGGCGCAACCTGGGGCGCAACGGAGATCAGGTAGGCGAGCGCCGCGAAGTGCACGAGTCGCGCCAGCCCAAGGTCCTGCTTTGCGAGGTCGAGCCGCGAGAAGGTTGCATCCCGCAAGCCCGGCGCCGCGCCGGCGGCGTTCGTCGCAACGAACGCCGCGAGTGCGAGGAGCACAAGGCTTGTGGCGATCAGGCCCATGTCCGCCCGGGGCGGCCCCTTGCGCCAGATCACGGCCGAAACGAGCCCCATGGTGAAGACGAGTTGCCACGCAAAGGGATTGAAGAACCAGGCGCCGGGCTCCGGCCAGTTCGGCAGATGCAGTCCGTAGGTGCGCGACGCGACATAGATCCCCACCGACACCGCGAGCGCCAGTCGGACGTCTCGCATCGCCAAGGCGAGCGCGACCGGCGCCCACAGCATGAGCACGATGTAGAGCGGTAGAATATTGAAGTAGCCGAGCTGATGGGTCAGGAAGGCGAGGCCGGCGAGCCCGGCTGCAGGCTGCTCGAACACATAGGAACGGCCATGCGCCTGGATGAGTTCATCCACGCCGCTCACCCAGAATGCGAACGCGAAAATGGCGAGCGCGGACAGAGTCAGCGCGATATGCGCCCCGTAGAGCTTCAGCGCCCGCTGCAGGCAGCCGCGCGCAACCGTAGCGAAGCCGCGGGAAAGGGCGCGGGGCGCGTAGACCATTCCGACCGAAAGGCCGGAGATGAATACGAAGGCCTCGGAGCTGTCGGAAAGCCCATAGTTCCTCGGCGTAAACGATTCGAGCACATTGCCCGGGATATGGTCGACGAGGATCGCGACCAGCACGGCTCCCCGCCAGAAATCGATGTCGCCGACACGCTTTGCGTTCGCCATGGGACGCTCATCTCAAGAATGGCGCCACCCCTGCCTGTTGTAAGCCGCCTGGCGCGGCCGATGATGTGATGATCTTGTCGTCCTAACGCGCAAGTCACCGCGAAGGTTCATCGCCTGGGCGCCGCGCATTCCCACGATTGCGTGATCGCCCGAAAATTACCGCGCCCGGCTGCGCCGGGCAAATCACGAATCCGGAGCGAGGGGTCAGCCGGCCTCGAGGAGTTTCGCCGCCTCGTCGCGTTCAAACAGGTAGAGCAGGAGCCTCAGCGCCCGTCCCTCGTCGGTCGCGAGCCGGTCGCTCAGCGCGAGCGCGGCCTCGGCGCCCCTGCGCGCCCGGGCGAGGAGAGCGCCATGGACATCGAGCCGGGCGAAGCGGAAACCGGGAGCGCCGGCCTGCCGGGCGCCGAGCACGTCGCCCTCACCGCGCAGGCGGAGATCCTCCTCGGCGATGCGGAACCCATCCTCGGTTGCGCGCAGGGTTTCGATCCGCGCCTTGGCCGTCTCGCCGAGCGGCCCCTTATAGAGCAGGAGGCAGCTCGAGCGGCCTGCGCCCCGGCCAACCCGTCCGCGCAGCTGATGCAGCTGGGCGAGGCCGAACCGCTCGGCGTGCTCGACAATCATGATCGTCGCCTCCGAGACGTCGACGCCGACCTCGACGACCGTGGTCGCGACCAGAACTTTCGTCTCGCCGCGCTCAAAGCGCTCCATCGCGGCGTCCTTGTCGGGCCCGGCCATCCGGCCGTGCACGAGCCCGACCGCCCCGCCGAAGATCGACCGCAACGCCTCCGCGCGGTCTTCCGCCGCGGCGACGTCGAGCGTCTCGCTCTCTTCGACCAGCGGGCAGATCCAATAGGCGCGCGCGCTCTGGCCGAGCGCTCGCGACAGCCCGGCGACGACCTCGTCGATCCGCTCGATCGGCATGGCGCGGGTGTCGATCGGCTGCCGGCCGGGTGGTTTCTCGCGCAAGGCCGAGACGTCCATGTCGCCAAAATAGGCGAGCACGAGGGAGCGCGGGATCGGCGTGGCGGTCATCACCAGAAGGTCGACCGCCTTGCCCTTGTCCGCGAGCGCAAGGCGCTGCCGGACGCCGAAGCGGTGCTGCTCGTCGACGACCGCGAGGCCGAGATCGGCGAAAACGACGTTCTCCTGGAAAAGCGCGTGCGTGCCGACGGCGATGTCGAGCTTTCCCGCCGCCAAAGCCGCCAGGGTCTCGCGGCGCTTGGAGGCCTTGTCGCGCCCGGTCATCAGCGCCATGCGCAGGCCAACCGTGTCAGCGAGCGGCGCCATGCGATCGAAATGCTGGCGCGCTAGCACCTCGGTCGGCGCCATCATCGCCGCCTGCCGGCCGGCCTCGACCACCTCGGCCATGGCGAGGAGCGCGACGACGGTCTTGCCCGAGCCGACGTCGCCCTGCAACAGCCGGATCATGCGCTTTTCCGCTCTGAGGTCGGCCCGGATCTCCTCCACCGCCTGGCGTTGCGCGCCGGTCAGCGAAAACGGCAGCGCCGCCTCGAGGCGGCGGCCGAGCGTCCCCTCGGCGACATGCGCGCGGCCGAGGGCCTTCCGCATGCGGGCCCGCACCAGGAGCAGGGCGAGCTGGTTCGACAGAAGCTCGTCGTAGGCGAGGCGCGTCATGGCCGAGCCGGCCGGGTCCACGTCCTCGGGCGCGCCCGGCCGGTGCATCGCCGCGAGCGCCTCGGCGAAGCCCTGGAGTTTCAGGCTTTCCAGCGCCTCCTCAGGAATCCATTCGGGCAGGCTCGGCAGGCGCTTCAGCGCGCCGTCGGCCGCACGCGCGACGGTGCGCTGGTAAAGGCCTTCGGTCAGCGCGTAGACCGGCTCGACCGCGGGCAGGCGGGCGAGTTCCTCCGCGTCCATCACCCGGTCGGGGTGAACGATCTGCCGGACGCCGTCGTAAAGTTCGAGCTTGCCGGAGATCCAGCGCGTCGCCCCGACCGGCAGGCGCGCGCGCACCCATTCGGGGTTGGCGAGGAAGAACACCAGCTCGACATCGCCGGTGTCGTCCTCGACCAGAACCTTGAACGGCGCGCGCGATCGCAGGGTTTGTGGCGCCCGATGCTCCACGACCCGGGCCTGGATTGTGACGACGGTCCCTGGGACGGCGTCGCGGATTTTCGGGCGGGACCGGCGGTCCAGGGTCGCATAGGGAAGGTGGAACAGGACATCGACGACGCGCGCGCCCTGCGGCCGGTCGAGCATTCGGTCGAACAGTTTCGCGTTCTTGGGCCCGATTCCGGGAAGCGTCGCGGCCGGGGCGAACAGGGGATCGAGGAGCGACGGGCGCATGCCGCGTTATAGCAAGTCCACGGCGGCGTCGAAGACGCGCGAGGGAAACTTGTCGCTCGCGGCCTCCCGCTGCTCGGAACCGCCCGGGACTGGCCAAGATGGCCTCGTCGTCCCATGTTCCCGAAGCCAAGCCAGGGAGGCCGCCCATGACCCCGCTCGATCGAATACGCGCCAACCCGCTTCCATTCGCTGGCGTTCTCGGACTGGAGTTTGTCGCCGCCGATGAGGATCGCGTCTCCGCCCGCATGGTCGTTCGCCCCGACCTCTGCACGCTCGGCGGCGTCGCCCACGGCGGCGCGATCATGAGCTTCGCCGACACGCTCGGCGGGGCCCTGGCCTTCATAACCCTGCCGGAAGGCGCCGCAGGCACGACGACTTTGGAGAGCAAGACGAACTTTGTCGGCGCCGCCCGCGCCGGAACGTCGCTCCTCGGCGCCTGCGCCGTCGTCCATCGCGGGCGGCGGACGCAGGTGATCCAGACCCGCGTCGAAACCGAAGAGGGGAAGCTGGTCGCGCTGGTGATTCAGACGCAAATGACTTTGTGAGCGGAGGATCGCGCCCCGACTTGCTGAGCGATCAGCGGCTTCGCCAAGCCGGCGATGGAAAATCGGGGGCGTTCCAGCGCCACGCCCTGAGGGCGGCACGCAG
This sequence comes from Roseiarcus sp., assembly GCF_052145395.1. Lineage (NCBI taxonomy): Bacteria > Pseudomonadati > Pseudomonadota > Alphaproteobacteria > Hyphomicrobiales > Roseiarcaceae > Roseiarcus > Roseiarcus sp. The sequence goes on along the minus strand of NZ_JBKQOT010000458.1, from coordinate 2,295 downwards.
CCCAGAGTGGCCGCGTTGCTTTAACCCTCCGATCGGACACGCTTCGGGAGCAAAGGTCTGGATGATCGCAAGAGGGGAGGCGCGCAGCTGATACGCCCGGCTCTAATCGGACGTCCGGTCGTCCGCCAGCCGGGACTCCCGCTCGACGTTCGACGGCTCGCCCTGACCGGCCCGTTTCTTCGGATAGATCCGCAAGCGCCTCACGTCGAAGGGAGGGGCGCGCCATCGGTGGACAGCCGCGTCGTAGTCGCGCTCGCCGGCCGCTCGCGCCTCGGGGCCGGCGGCGAGGAACCGCCGGCGAAACCAGATCTTGAGGACCAGGTCGTCAATCGATTCCAAGCAGTCCGAGATCGCGGCGCACAGATCTTCGATGTCAGACTTTCCCATGGCGACGGTGCGCAATTCGGCGGTTCCGGTCGCGGTCTTGCGGGTCGAAGCCTTGTAATGGCCCTCGATCCCCTTCGTGGGATCGGAATGGAAGAAGCAATGGACGACGTCGTTCCGGGCTTCCCGGATCTCGTCGAACAGTGCGCCCGTCTGTGCGGCCTGAGCCCAGAGCAACCGATCCGGCCAGCGCCTTAGCTCCTGCTTCAAGAGGTTGGTGAAGAGCTTCACGAGCGAGACATTGCCGAGGCTCGCGATAACGAGTTCGCCAACGTCCTGGTCCCAGCCGGCCGTCACCCAGATTAGCGATGCGAATTTTCTTTCCAGCGCATTCCAGCCGAAATTGACGAAGCCGATGCTGGCGAGATGCTCGTCGTCGAGACCGGTCCACTGCCTCCTCGCCATGGGAGTGTTGATGAACACTGACGGCTCTCCTCGTCACAGTTTGATCCGCGCCGGCGTTGGACGGCGTGGGCTCGCGCCTCGCCCAAGTCTAGGCCCGTCCGCCGCGCCCCGCGAGCGCCGGTTCACGCTTGAGAGGCGGCTGGCCGTGCGCGGCGGCGCGCGCGAGGCGCACGAAACCCGCGATTTCGACCTCCTCGGCGCGCGACGTGGGGTCGATGTCGGCGGCAGCGAGGAGTTGAGCAATGTCCATGCCGCGAGAGACCGCGAATCCCTTGAGCGATTGGCGCAGCATCTTGCGCCGCTGCCCAAAAGCGGCCTGGGCGGCGGCGGAGAGCAGCCGTGGATCGCAGGGGTCGAGCTTTGTGCGCGGAACGAGTTCAACGACGCTGGAGACGACCTTCGGGGGCGGGGTGAAAGCGGACGGCGGCACGTCGAACAAAATACGCGCGTCGGCGCGCCAGCCGGCCAGCACGGCGAGCCGCCCGTAGTCGGCGCGCTCGGCGGGCGTGGCGACGATGCGCAAGGCGACCTCGCGCTGGAACATGAGCGTCAGCCGGTCAAAGAATGGCGGCCACGGTTCGACCTCCAGCCAGCCGGTCAAGAGCCGCGTCCCGATGTTATAGGGGAGATTGGCGCAAATCCGGATCGGGCCGCCGCCGGCCCGCGCGATCAGCGTCTCCGGCTCGACCGTCACGGCGTCGGCGGCGATGACTTGGAGCCTTCCCGGCCAATGGGCGGCGATCTCGGCGAGCGCCGGCAGCGCGCGCTCGTCGCGCTCGATGGCGATCACTGTCTTTGCGCCTTCGGCGAGGAGCGCGCGGGTCAGGCCGCCGGGGCCGGGGCCGATCTCGATGACGGCCACGCCAGCGAGCGGACCAGCCGCGCGAGCGATTTTGCCGGTCAGGTTGAGGTCGAAAAGGAAATTCTGGCCGAGCGCCTTGCGGGCGTCGAGCCCGCAGCGCGCCACCACCTCGCGCAACGGCGGCAGCCCGTCCGCGGCGAGCGTCATTGCGTCAGCCGGTCGGCGAGCCTGAGCGCCGCCATCAGGCTCGCCGGATTGGCGACGCCGCGGCCCGCGATATCGAAGGCCGTGCCGTGATCGGGCGAAGTGCGCACGAACGGAAGGCCGAGGGTGACGTTAACGCCCTCGTCGAAAGCGAGAGTCTTCGCCGGGATGAGGCCCTGATCGTGATACATGGTTAACGCGACGTCATAGCGAGCGCGCGCGCCGGCGTGGAACATGGTGTCGGCCGGCAGCGGGCCGATGACGTCGATTCCCTCGGCGCGCAGGGCCCCGATCGCCGGCGCGATGATCGTGATCTCCTCGCGCCCCATAGCGCCGCCCTCGCCGGCGTGTGGGTTGAGCCCGGCGATAGCGAGGCGGGGCCGGGGGAGATGGAACCGCGCTCTGAGATCGCGATCGACAACTCGCCCCGTCTCTACGATCAGCTCGCGCGTGAGCGCCTTCGGCGCTTCCGACAGCGCGATATGGATGGTGACCGGCAC
>NZ_JBKQOT010000457.1:0-2624 GCF_052145395.1 Roseiarcus sp. | reverse complement strand
CGCCGTCGGCTGGCGGCATTTTCTCGCCTTTGCGCCATGCGGTGTTCCGACGCATATGGACCGCAAGCCTGCTATCCAACCTCGGCATCTTGGTCCTGGGCGTCGGCGCCGCCTGGACGATGACGCAAATCACTTCATCGGCCGATATGGTGGCCCTGGTCCAGACGTCATTGATGCTGCCGGTCGCGCTGGTTTCGACGCCCGCGGGCGCGATCGCGGACATGTTTGATCGGCGGATTGTCGGACTCGTCGCTCTATCGATCGCCTTGGCGGGCTCAATTTCGCTCTCGGTTCTCGCATGGCTGGGGTTCGTGACACCGGTCCTCCTGCTTGCCACTTGCTTCATCATTGGCAGTGGAATGGCTTTGTTCGGGCCGGCGTGGCAGGCGTCTGTCAGCGAGCAGGTGCCGGCGGAGGCGCTGCCCGCGGCCGTCGCGCTCAATGGCATCAGCTACAACATTGCCCGCAGCTTTGGGCCTGCGATCGGCGGGATCATCGTCGCGTCGGCGGGGGCGGTCGCCGCATTTGCCACGAATGCGTTTCTCTATCTGCCGCTTCTTGTCGTCTTGTTTCTTTGGCGACGGCAGAAGGAACCGTCGCGGCTCCCGCCTGAAAGATTGGCTCGAGCGGTCATATCGGGCGTTCGCTACATCGTGCATTCTCCGTCTATTCGAATTGTGCTCGGGCGGACCTTGGTTACCGGAATTGCTGGCGGGTCAGTCTCGGCGCTCATGCCGATTGTCACGCGCGATCTCCTGCATGGCGGCGCGCAAACTTACGGCGTCATGCTAGGGGCGTTTGGCTTGGGGGCGGTGGTAGGAGCGCTCAATATCGCCACGCTACGGGGGCGTCTGGGAGACGAAGTTTCGGTCCGACTGTGCATGGTCGTCATGGGCGTCTGTGTCGCTCTCGTCGCGATCAGCCGCTCGCCAGTGCTGAGCGGAAGCGCGCTCGTCTTCGCAGGCGCCGCCTGGACCGCCTCGGTGACGGTGTTCAATGTCGGTGTTCAACTCGCTGCGCCCCGCTGGGTCGCCGGTCGCGCGATAGCGGCCTACCAAGCAGCCATTTCCGGTGGGATTGCGCTTGGCAGCTGGGCGTGGGGCAGCATAGCGAACGTTATTGGGGTCGAGGGAGCGCTGCTCATTTCGGGCGCAACCGTGTTTGTGTCGCCGGTGCTTGTTTTGTGGATGCGGATGCCAACCGCCAGCGGCCCGAATGAACTGTCCCTTGACGTCCTCGCCGATCCGGAGGTTCGCCTCTCGCTGAACCCACGCAGCGGACCGATCGTCGTTGAGATCGAATATCGCGTCGATCCCGCCAGGGCGCGCGTCTTCTACGCTCTCATGCAGCAAGTTCAGCTAAGCCGTCAGCGCAATGGCGCGTATGGTTGGTCGTTCGCACGCGACATCGCCGATCCCGAACTTTGGACCGAACGATTTCATTGCCCGACGTGGCATGACTATCTGCGGCAGCGAAGCCGTTCGACGGCAACGGAGCGCGCCCTGCACGTCCGCGCCAACGAATTTCATATTGGTCCAGAGCCGATCCGAATTCGCCGCATGTTGGAGCGACCTATCGGATCTGTGCGCTGGAAGGAGGACACGCCCGATCGATCAACGACGGATGTCTCACCGATTACCAGCGCGGGGAGCGGCCCCTGATTAGAGATCACGCCGCACGTGATCATCGCCTTTGCGCTCGACGACAGCGACTGGTGGCCGACCCGGACTGCGCCCGTCGCCCGAGATTCTCGTGGCCGTTGACCCTCTCGTCCTTGCATTGAACGAAGAATGGGTTATGTACCTATCGTCCTCGCGATGCCGTCGCAGTCGGTAAGAAAGCCCATGTGGCCAGCTCTTGGGTTGGCGCGTACAGGGCCGCGGGGTTAACGATCTCAAATCGACGACGTCCTGCAGCGATGTTGCCGTCGAAGGCGCAGTCGCTCGCCGAAAGGTCAATCGGACGAGCGCTTGGCGTCTAGGTTTCGCACGAAGTCGACAGACTGAATCTGACCCTTCGTCATACGAGATCCGACACGACACGCTGAGCGCCCGCGTCTGGGCGCGACATGGAGACCCTGACGGCCCGGCGCTGCGACGCCTCGAACGCCGCCACTCCGCAAAAGCTCCAAATACTCTCCCCGGCAGGAGCAAATGAACACTAAGGATAAGAAATGTCACCTGGTCAGAATGACCGAATTCGCGGCCGCCAAACTAATCGCGGTCGTGAGCCCAACTCATTGAATCGATGGTACGACTCGCACGGCCCTGACGTCAGAATTCGGGGCACGGCGCAGCATGTGGCGGAAAAATACCTTCAATTGGCGCGCGACGCACACACAGGTAACGACCCTGTCGCCGCCGAGAATTATCTTCAGCACGCCGAGCACTATTTCCGATTGATCGCCGCAGCGCAGGCGGTGCAGATCGGGCGCCAGAATGGCGGTGTGCGGGCTCCTGGAGAATCCGATCCGGAAGAGTTGGACGACGGCAGCGATTTCGGTGGTCTGCCTGATCGCTTCGCCTCTCGGGAGCAGCAAGAAACGCCGCAAGCCTTGACCAACCAAATCAGTTTCGTTGCGCCGTCTGCTCCGCAACCGCCCGAGCAACAACAGCCCTTGGTTC
>NZ_JBKQOT010000456.1:0-15988 GCF_052145395.1 Roseiarcus sp. | reverse complement strand
CCGAGACGACCAGCCCGGGCCGGACCCCTTCGGGCGGGAACCCGTGATCGCGCCGCGCGGCGCCCCGGCTGATCTGCAAGTAGACGAGGCCGTCGCGGACCCGATTCCGGCGCACGACCTCCCGCATGACGACTCGCAGCGCCTCGCGCCCGACCGGCCAGCCGATCCGCACGGCCTTAAGCGAGCGATCGAGACGGTCGAGGTGTCGCGTCTCCTTCGATCAGCGCGCCGCCGTTCACCTCGCAGACGTCGTAGACGCCGTCGCCGAAGGTGAAGGCCCGGTCGTCGACCGACACGACGGCCTCCGCATGCGCGCGGTATCGGCCGTTGACATAGACAATGCGTGACAAGCGCCCGTTCCGAAACTCGTGTGCTGCCCCCGCCCCGACCGACGTGGACGCGGCCGCCGGTGGCTCGGCTTCGCTCTCTCGCGGCGAGACAAATGCCGGTTTGACCGAAATTCGATCGGCGGTCCAGCGGCCGGTCGCATTTTGCCCGACGCGGGCCTTGAGCGTTCCCACAGACTTGCAGAAATAAGGTGATGCGGACCCTGCGCCTGCAGCCGAAGCGGCGTGTTGATTTCCCGTCGCAGAGTCGTTTAGATCGCGCCGTTGGATTTCCGGATGCTCTCTATGCTCGGTCGGCAAGGCGCGGCGAAGGATTTCGCGCTCGGAGTTCGCCTCGATACGCTCATTGAGCAATCGCTTGCGATGTTCGACCGGGACATGCGGTATCTGTCGGTCAGCGAACGGTGGCTCAAGGACCGAGGGGGCGTCCCGCCTGCTCGGCTACGCCGCCGCGGAGATGATCGGCCGATCGATCGTCGCGATCATTCCGCGAAGACGGCGGGCTCGGCGTGGGCCTGGCCCTGGTGCAAAGCCTTGTCGAGCTCCATGGGGGGGGGGAGCGTCGAGGCGCTGAGCCCCGGTCGGGGAAAGGGGAGCGAGTTCATCGTGCGCCTGCCCCTCGGCCCGTCCCAGCCCGATGCTTCGCCTGCCGACCAGGAAGGACCGAATCCCTTGAACTTCCACTCGCGCGTGCTGATTGTTGACGATGACCGCGACGTGGCCGACAGCCTCGTCATGCTGTTCCAATACCTGGGCGCCGAGGTTCGATCCGCGCGGGACGGCGCGTCGGGCGTCGACGAGGCCCTATCCTTTCAGCCCGACATCGCCTTCATAGACCTGCGCATGCCCGGGATCGACGGCTACGAAACGGCGCGAAGAATCCGTGAGCGGCTCGCGGATCGCGCGCCCATGCTCGTCGCTCTGACCGGACTGGGACAGGTCCAGGACCGCCAGCGCGCAGAAGAGGCCGGCTTCGACCTCCACCTGACCAAACCGGCGTCGGTGGAGGATTTGGAGCGGGTGCTTAGCCTGAGAGGGCCCCGATCCATCAAGCCGTGAACGGCTTCAATCCAGCCGGACGGCTCTCTCGGCCCATCGACAAGAGACGCGAGCCTCGGCAAACTTGCACCGCCGCTCGCGTCGAGAGGTCCGCGAGGCGACGCGGACCGGGACAAGCCGAGGCAACAGTCGCATCCGCAGGATCGCCGCAAAACCCACTGAACAAGCGACCAAATCGACCGGAGACAGTCATGAAAGCCGTCGTGCTGCATGCTTATGGTCCGGCCTCCAGCCTGCGCTTCGAGGACGCGTCCGATCCGGCGCCGCAGGCCGGCGAGGCGCTGGTGCGCATTCATGCCGCCGGCGTCAATCCCGTCGACTGGATGTTGCAGTCGGGCGCCGTGCGCAATCTGATCCCGATCGATTTTCCGTACATCCTCGGCATAGACATGGCGGGCGTGGTCGAGGCCGTCGGCGACGCGGCTCCCGGGTTCTCGGTCGGGGATCGCGTCATGGCCCTCGCGTCCCACACCTATGCCGAGCTTTGCGTGGTCAAGGCGGAGCATCTGGTCCGAGTTCCCGAGGGGCTCGATGCGACCGACGCGGCCGCTCTCCCGCTCGTCAATCTGACCGGCGAACAGCTTGTGCAGCTCGGCGCGAAGGCAGGGCTGGGCGACACCGTGCTCGTCACCGGCGCGCTGGGCGGCGTCGGGCGATCGGCGGTCTTTGCGGCTGCGGAGATCGGCGCAATCGTGATCGCAGGCGTGCGAGCGCAGCGGCCTTCGACCATTGCCCCGGCCTTCCCACCCCCCGACGAGGTCATCGCCAGCGCCACCCGAACTCGGGCGGAGGAAGGGGCGCCCTCCACTCGCGCGAATCGCGATGACGCGACTCTTGATTGCGGAAAAATAGAAATACTGGTATGATCCCTTCGTGCGAGCCTCAGACGAAGCGCAAGCGGATCGACGCCGTCCTTAAACGGGACGCGGCCGCTTACCCGTAGATGGCCGCGTGACGAGGAAAATTCGCGCAAAAATTCTTTCGCGAACTCAAGTGTAACGCGTTGAAAGGTCACGATTCACGGGTGAATAAGAGGGTCAAGTCCGGCGCCGAATGCGTGTCGAACGCAGGTCGAACGCACGCCGAACGCCCGCTGAATGATGCCGGATGGCCGCAATGATGGAGCCGGTCCAACCTGAAGACATCATCCTAGGTCGCCGACCGCGTCCGCCGCGCTCGAGCCAAGCGCGCCGCGCAGGAGCAAAAGCCAGGCGGCTCTAAGCCTCCACCCCGAGCGACTTCAGCTTCCGGTGTAGCGCCGAGCGCTCCATGCCGATGAATTCCGCGGTGCGGGAGATGTTGCCGCCGAAACGGTTGAGCTGGGCGATCAGATAGTCGCGCTCGAACGCCTCCCGCGCCTCGCGCAACGGCAGGCTGAGCAGCCTCTCGCCGCCGATGCCGCTCGGCACCGCGGGGACGAGCGCCCCGACCTCGGCCGGCAGCATCGAGGCGGAAATCTCGGCGTTGGGGTCGCCGAGGGCGAGAATCATCAGGCGCTCGACGTTGTTGCGGAGCTGCCGGATGTTTCCCGGCCAGTCGTGCGACTGCAGCACCGCCATGGCGTCGGCGCCGATCTTCCGCGGCGTCACGCCCATGCTATGCGCGGTGAACTCGAGGAAATACTGGACGAGCTCCGGAATGTCCTCGCGCCTCTCGGCCAGCGTCGGCACCCGGATCGGCACCACCGAGAGCCGGTGGAACAGGTCTTCGCGAAACCGCCCCTCGGTGATCGCCTCGGCTAGATCCTGGCTGGTCGAGGAGATGATCCGGACATCCACGTGCACGCGCGAGGCGCCCCCGACGCGCTGAAAATTCTGGTCGACCAGGACCCGCAGGATCTTGGCCTGCGTCTCGCGCGGCATGTCGGCGACTTCATCGAGATAGAGCGTGCCGCCGTGAGCCTCCTCGAGCGCCCCGACGCGGCGCGGCCGGTCCGGCCCCTCCTCGACGCCGAACAGTTCCGCCTCCATCGTCTCCGGGGACATGGCCGGGGCGTTGACCACCACGAACGGTCCGTCGGCGCGGCTCGAGCGCTCGTGGATGAGCCGCGCGGCAAGCTCCTTGCCGGAGCCCGCGCCGCCAGAAATCAGCACGCGCGAGTTCGCCGGCCCGAGCTTGTCGATGATGCGCTTCAGGTTGGCGACGGCCGCCGAGGAGCCCACGATGCGATTGAGTGCGCCGCCGCGCGTCTTGAGGTCGTTGACCTCGCGTTTCAGTCGCGACGTCTCCAGCGCCCGGTCGGCGACCAGGATCAGGCGGTCCGCCTTGAACGGCTTTTCGATGAAGTCGTAGGCGCCGAGCTTGATCGCCGTCACCGCGGTTTCGATGTTGCCGTGGCCGGAGATCATCACCACGGGCACGCTCGGGTTCTGCTTCTTGATCGATTCGAGCAGCTGCAGCCCGTCGAGCTTCGACCCCTGCAGCCAGATGTCGAGCAGAATGAGCTGCGGCCGGCGGGATTCGATGGCCGCCAGCGCTTCGTCGGAGTTGCGCGCCGCGCGCGGCTGGTGGCCCTCGTCCTCCAGGATGCCGCCGACAAGCTCGCGAATGTCGTCTTCGTCGTCGACGATCAGAATGTCTGCAGCCATCAGCGTGTCCCGGTCTTTTCGTCCCGCGGCTCAGCGGCGTCGCCAGAAGCGCCCGCGAGCGGCAGTTTCATCAGCACCATCGCCCCCCGCCCCCCGTCGGCGCGGGTAAGCCCGTCGAGCAGGTCGACCCCGCCGCCGTGGTCCTCGAAGATCTTGACCACGATCGGCAGCCCGAGCCCCGTCCCCTCCGCGCGCGTCGTCACGTAAGGCTCGACCAGGCGGTTGCGGTCCTCGGTGGGGAAGCCCTTGCCGTTGTCGCTGACGGCGATCTCGATGAAGCCTCCGACGTCCGCCTCCAGCGTCACAAGGACGCGCCCGCGCTCGTGGCCCTCGCCCAGCGCGTCGATGCCCTCGGACGCATTCTTGAGAACGTTGGTCAGCGCCTGCGAGATGAGGCGCCGGTCGAAGTCCGTTATGACCGGACCGTCCGGCAGACGCTCCTCGAAGGCGATGTCCGCCCGCCCGACCCGCATGAGAAACACCGCCTGGCGCACGCAATCGTTGAGGTCGTCGCGCCCCGGGCGCGCCTTCGGCATGCGGGCGAAGGACGAGAACTCGTCGACCATTCGCTTGATGTCGTCGACCTGGCGGATGATCGTGTCGGTGCACTGGTCGAAGACGTCCTTGCCCTCGACGATGTGCCGGCCGTAGCGGCGCTTGAGCCGCTCGGCGGAAAGCTGGATCGGCGTCAGCGGGTTCTTGATCTCGTGGGCGATGCGCCGGGCGACGTCGGCCCAGGCGGCGGTGCGCTGCGCCGTGACCAGATCGCTGATGTCGTCGAGGGTGATGACGCTGCCCGCCTCGCCGCGCCCGGGACTGCCGGTGACGCGGACGTTGAGGATGCGCTCGCGGCCGTCGCGAAGCACGGTCGCCTGCCCCTGGTGCAGGCGCGCGCGCGACAATCGCGCCTGCTCCCAGATGAGGCCGATGCTGTGATGGATCGAGGCGAGCGGACGGCCGACGAGCCCGCCATCGCCGCCCAGAAGCCGTTCTGCGGCCGCGTTGCAGACCGTGATGACTCCGTCCTTGTCGACGCCGACGACGCCCGCCGGAACTCCCGAGAGAACCGCCTCGATGAAGGCGCGCCGCTCGTCGTTCAGCGCGTTGGCCTCGATCAGCCCCGTCTGCTGGCGCAAGAGCTCCGCCGTCATCTTGTTGAACGTGGCCCCGAGATGGCCCAGATCGCCGTCGGAAGCGCGCGCCGGCACCTGCACGTGCAAATTGCCCGACCCGACCTCGTCCGCAGCGCGAATCAGCCGGCGGATCGGCCCGACCAACCGGTTCGCCCAGGCGAGCCCGAGCCAGATCGCCGAAAACAGCATGGTCAGCGCCAGCATCACGAATACGGTGGCGAAGCCGAGCTCGAGGCTGCGCCGGTGCGCCTCGAACCGGCCCCACATGTTCGACACGATCTCGGCGTCCTCGGCGACTTTGGCCGCCAACGGATCGATGCCGCGCGCGGCGTAGAGGAACTGGCCTTCGGCGCCGGGGATCGGACGGATGGCGACGAAGATGTTGCCCGCGCCGAGGAATCCGCACTGGTTTTCGCCAGCGAGCGCGTCCTGGAAATCGGACGGGTCGGGTTTGGCGATCAGCTTGGCGTCCGAGCCGTCGGCGATCGCCAGCGGATTGCCGTCGCTCTTCATCAGGGCGGCGGCGCCGAAGCCGAGGGTCTTCGACCGCGAGCTGAAGTACGTCTGGAACTGGGTTGGGTCGGAGCGCAGCAGCAACGCGCTGCGGGCGATGTCGCCCGCCGTCAGCTCGACGTCACGCAGGAGCGCGCGACACTGGGACTCGCGGTAGAGCTGCGAGGCCTGGTTGGACTCGTTGATGAAGGCCGCAACGTCGCTCATGAAGCGCGGGTTGATCGCCCATTCGACCGACACGGTCGCCACGATGGCGGTGACGATGGCCGGAATGGCCGCGACCAGCGAAAAGAGCGCAACGAACCGGCTGTGCAGGCGCGCGCCTGCACGCGCCGCCCGGCGCGCGGCCATGAGCCGGTTGAGTTCGATCCCGATCAGGACGATCAGGACGAGGACGACGAGCCCGTCCCCAACCAGAAGCATCGAGACGACCGTCTGGGTCGGCAGGATCGGCGTGAAGCCGGCGAAGACCAGGAAGGTCGCGAGCGCGAGCACGAAGGCCGCGCCGACCGCGATCGGACCAAACCGGGCCGTCGGCCCGCTGTCGTCGAAAGGCGCCGCCCCCTGGCCGCCCGAACTCTTTTTCGCGCCCGTCACAATCCCGAATCCGCCTGCCGCCTCGGGTCGCTTCAAACGTCCCGAGACTCGTGGCAATCCTGCAACAGATGTTGCGCAATTGCGACGAATTGGGGGCGAGTTCGCACAAGCCTAGCATGACGGCGTCACATCCCGTTCCATCAGTTCCCAGATGTAGCGCGTGTAAGGAAAACGCCGCGCGCCTTGGAGCGACGGTTTGCCGCGTGGAGCAGTGTACGCGATGCGGCGTGATTCATGGAGATACGCCGACCGTCCGGCTCGCTCGACCTACCGAAAGGTCGGCATCTCGCGCAGGTTGAGGTCGCGGATCTTCTTGCGCAGCGTGTTGCGGTTGAGCCCCAGGATCTCCGCCGCCTTGATCTGGTTGCCGCGGGTCAGCCCGAGGGTCGCCGCGATCAGCGGCGCCTCGAGGTCGTGCAGGACGCGGTGATAGAGGCCGACCTGCGGATTCGCGCCGCCGAAGGAACGGAACAGTTCGCCGATCGCGCGCTCCATCGCCGAGTTGAAGCCGTCGCCGCCGCCAATCGACACGGGCGCCGCGGCCCTCTGACGCAGATCCTCGCCCGGGGTCGGCGCAGGCGCGTTCGAGGGCGCGCTTCCGGCGCTGAGCTCGGCCTCGATCAGCGCGTCGCCGATGACGTCCTGAGGGTAGAGCGCAGCGAGGCGCCGGGTCAGGTTCTCCAGTTCGCGCACGTTCCCCGGCCACGGATAGCGCTTCATCCGCTCCATCGCCGCCTGCTCGATTGACTTCAACGGCAGGCCTTCGGCCGCGCCCCGCTGGAAGAAGGCGCGCACCAGGTCCGGGATGTCCTCCGGCCGCTCACGCAAGGGTGGCAGCCGGATCGGAACGACGTTCAGGCGGAAGAACAGGTCCTCGCGGAACGCGCCCTGCTGAATGGCGAAGCGCAGGTCCTTGTTGGTCGCCGCGACGATGCGGACATTGGTCTTGATCGGAGTGCGGCCGCCGACGGTCGTGTATTCGCCCTGCTGCAGCACGCGCAAGAGGCGGGTCTGCGCCTCCATCGGCATGTCGCCGATCTCGTCGAGGAAGAGCGTCCCCCCTTCGGCCTGTTCGAAGCGGCCGACGGAGCGCGCCGCGGCGCCGGTAAAGGCGCCCTTCTCGTGGCCGAACAGCTCGCTTTCGATCAAGTCGCGTGGGATGGCCGCCATGTTGATTGCGACAAACGGCCCAACCTTGCGCTTGCCGTAATCGTGCAGGGCGCGGGCGACGAGCTCCTTGCCGGTCCCCGATTCGCCGGAAATCATCACGGTGAGGTCGGTCTGCATCAGCCGCGCCAGCACGCGGAAGATGTCCTGCATGGCGGCCGAACGGCCGACGATCGGCATGACCTCGGCTGGGAGATGATCGTCGGGCTCCTCGCGGCGGCGCTTCGGCTCGGCGAGCGCGCGCCCGACGATCGAGACAAGCTCGCGCAGGTCGAAGGGCTTCGGCAGATATTCGTAGGCGCCGCGCTCGGACGCCTTGATCGCCGTCATGAACGTGTTCTGCGCGCTCATCACGATGATCGGCAGGTCGGGACGGACGCGCTTGATGCGGGGCAGAAGATCGAAGGCGTTGTCGTCGGGCATCACGACGTCGGTGATGACGAGGTCCCCTTCGCCGGCCGCAACCCACCGCCAGAGTCCCGCGACCGTGCCCGTCGACCGGACCTCGTAGCCGGCCCGCGTCAGCGCCTGATTCAGTACGGTGCGAATTCCGGCATCGTCGTCGGCAACCAGAATCTGGCCTGACGGCATACCCAAAGCTCCTTCGCCATCCACGCTCGGGGCCTTCTTCTCAGGCCGAGGCTCGTGCGCGCATCGACGGCAAAGGCATCAGGACGCGGAAGATCGTTCTGCGCGGATGCGACTCACACTCGACGATGCCGCCGTGATCGCCGACGAGCTTCGCAACCAGTGCAAGACCCAGACCAGACCCCTGAGCCTTGGTCGTCACGAAGGGGTCGAACAGGTTGGCGGCGATTTCGGGCGGAATTCCAGGACCGTTGTCGCGAACGCAGATCTCGAGGGGCAGCGAGACCGACTCGGCGTTCTCTCCAGCGCGCAACCGCACCCCCGGCCGGTAAGCCGTAGTGAGAGTGATCTCGCCGTCAATGCCATCGTGGCCAATGGCTTCCGAGGCATTCTTGATCAAATTCAGGAAGACCTGGATCAACTGATCGCGCGATCCCTGGATGTGCGGCAGCGAAGGGTCGTAGATCTCCGAAAAGCGAACGTGCCGGGCGAACCCGGCCTGCGCGAGACGCTTCACATGATCGAGCACGGCGTGAATATTCAGGCTTTCCCACTGGGCCGGCGTCGAATCGGCGAAGGACTGCATCCGGTCGACCAGTTTCACGATCCGGTCGGTCTCGTCGCAAATCAGACGCGTCAGCGCGCGATCCTCGTCGCCGACGCTCGCCTCGAGAAGCTGCGCGGCACCGCGAATGCCCGACAGCGGGTTCTTGATTTCGTGTGCGAGCATGGCGCCGAGCGCAGTGACTGAGCGCGCAGCGCTTCGATGCGTCAGTTGCCTGTCTATTTTTTCAGCAATTGCCCTTTCTTGCAGCATGATCGCCACGGAGTCGACGGGTTGCGGCAGAGGCGCGATGAAAACATCGACAGGTCCGCGATTGCCGGTTCTCGGCGTGGAAATGTCGATCTTGTAGCCCGCGACCGTCGCGTGGTTCTTGCGCGCGTCCGAGACGAGACCGAAGACCGTCGAGCCGAACGGCAGGAGGTCGCTCAGGCGCGACCGAAGCAGCGCCCCGTGGCCCATATCGAAAAAGGTCTCGGCGGCGGTGTTGGCCTCGGTCACGAGACCCTGCCCGTCCACCGTGATCAGCGGTTGGGCCAGCGCGTTGAGCACCTTGGCCGGGTCGGACCGGGCCCTGTGGAACGCCGCGGTCACGCCGCGTCCTCCAGCGTCTCGCCGTCGAAGGCCTGGCCGAGCAGCGTCCGCGCGCATTCGGGATCGTCGGTCGTCACCTGTTCGCGCCGGAGCGACGCCGGCGCGGCGACAGCCTCCGCGTAGGCGGCGAGGTGCTTGCGCGCATGGCGGAGGCCCGCGCGCGATCCGAGCTTCGTCAAGAGCCAGTCGAGGTGCTCGATCGCCGCGGCGCGCCGCTCCTCGACCGGCGGGGGGCGAAGCGGTCCGCCTTCGGCGAGCGCGCGCGAGACCGCGCCGACGAGCCAGGGCGCCCCGACCGCCGCGCGGCCGATCATCACGCCGGGCGCGCCGGACTGGGCGAGCATGGCGCGCGCGTCCTCGGCGCCGGCGCAGTCGCCGTTAACGATCACCGGCACGGACACCGCCTCGACCACGGCGCGGGCGGCGCTCCAGTCGGCCCGGCCGTCGTAGAACTGCGCCCGCGTCCGGCCGTGGACCGTCACCATCCTGACGCCGGCGCGTTCGGCGCGCTTGGCGAGCTCGGGCGCGTTGATCGTGGCCGCGTCCCAGCCGAGGCGCATCTTGAGTGTGACGGGAACGGACGCCGCGTCAACGACGGCCGAGATCACGCGCTCGGCGTAGTCCAGGTCGCGCATCAGCGCCGCACCGGCCAGCGCCCCGGAGACCCGGCGGGCCGGGCAGCCCATGTTGAGGTCGATGATCGCCGCGCCGGCGCTCTCTACCCGGCGCGCCGTCTCCGCCATGGCCTTTGGCTCGCGCCCGACGAGCTGGACCGCGTGCGGCGACACGCCCTCACCTTCGGCGCGCATCGAGGCCTCGGTGTCGCCGTCGAGATAGGTCTCGGCCGCCACCATTTCGGAATACGCCAGCGCTGCCCCGAACCGCCGGGCGGCGCGGCGCATGCCCAGATCGGAAACGCCCGACATGGGCGCGAGCATGGCCGCGCCGTCGAGCCGGATCGGGCCGACCGCGATCGCATTGCGGCTGCCTATGTTTTGAGCAATTTTCATGTTGCCTATACTGTAGCCATCGATCCGCCGAACGCAAGGATCACGCGCGCGTTTCGCGCATTATCGTTTTTTCGCCATCAGGCCGATTTCAGATGCCTGTCGCCCAAGGGCAAACGGAAGGAGCGTTCCGGTGAACAGGGTGAGTTTCCGAACGGCGTCGGCGCCCGCTCTTGTCATTGCGACGCTCGCGGCGGCGGCGACGCCGTCGGGGGCGGTCGTGACCGTCGACCTGCCGAATCCGTGTTCGGATCGGAACACGTTGCAGGCCATTGCGCCCGACGCCCAGCTGAACGCCATTAAGCTGTACTACAAGGGGTTCATTCGTAGCAGCGGCAATGCGGACAGGCAGGCCTGTCTCGAAGCTCATGTCCTCATGGACGACCAGTTCGCTGTGATCAACACGACACGCGACCTCGTGGTGAGCAAATGCCTAGCCATCGACGTCGCAGCCCAAATGGCGACGGAGGGCGTCTGCCCGTGAAGCCGGCTTGACGACGTTGCGCCCCTCGCCGAGAGGTAGCGCCATGACGACGCCCGACTCGCCCAAAACCCTCGACGCAATTATCGCCGATCTTTGCGCCCGCGCCTCCGCCGGACGCACCATCTGTCCGACAGACGCGGCCAAGGCATCCGCGGACGCGCGCGGCGACGGCGAACTTGGCTGGCGCTCGCATCTTTCAGCCGTGCGCCGCGCCGCGGTTCGCCTCGCGATCGACGGAAGGCTGGTGATCTACCGAAAGGGCAAGATGGTCGATCCGACCGATTTCCGCGGCGTGTACCGCCTCGGCGCGCCTTCGGCGGAATGACGGCGCGACGGCGCCCGCCAAGTTGTCAGAATCAAAATCCGTGGGGCGTGACGGCGACCCTTAGCGAACAATGACGCGCACCGCCAAAGACCTCGAGCGCAGTCGGCCGGAGTGCGCAAGAAGCGGCTGCCAGCGGCAGATGTTCTACCCTCAGCGCTTCAGGCGCCGCTCGCGACCGGGGCGGCGTCCTGCGGCCCCGGGAACAGGCGGTCGATGCGGCCGGTCGCGCGACAGATCGCGAGGCCAACCCATTCCTTCGCCGCCGTCGCGAAAGTCCGGATGTTTTCCGCCGCGTCGAGCGACCAGATGACGGGCTTGCCGGGGCCGAGCGTCCGAAAAGCCACTGGATAGGCGACGACTTCGAACCCGGCCTTCTCGAATAGCCCCATCGATCGGGGCATGTGAAACCCGGACGTCACCAGGAGCCACCGTTGGCCGGGCTCAGGGTGAACCAAAGCGGCGGTGAACCTGGCGTTCTCGTCGGTGTTGCGGGAATTCTGCTCCAGGGTCACCCGGGACGGGTCGACGCCGAGATCGACCAGGAGTTTCTTGGCCTCCTGCGCTTCCACGTTGTCTCCGCCCGAGATCAGCGAGCCGTTCCCACCCGTGAACACGATGCGCGCCGCGGGATACCGGCGGGCCAGATTCGCCGCCTCAGTGACGCGCTCGCCCTCGTCGAACACGGCCTGCCGGCGCGCATCGCTTTCGGCGCCCTTGAGCGCCCCGCCCAGAATGATCAGTCCGTAAGGCGGGGCCAAGTCCGCGGACGGCTCGGGGAAACGGTCCTCGAGGGGCGCAACGATGAGGCGGCCGACAGGAGTGAGAGCGATGACAATGAGCGCTAGAGCCGAAAAGATCGCGAGCCAGCGCCCGAATCGGGCGGCGCGGCCGAAAGACAAAATCGCGCCCGCAAGCGCCAGGAACAGCAACAGCGGGACAGGCGAAAGGAATGCCTCGTAAAGCTTCGAAAGGATGAAAAACATCCGCCCCTCCTCGACGGACGCCCTTCTCGCAGCCGTCGACGCTTGTCGCAACCCGTTCGGCCGGCCTAGTGTCGGCTTCGATCCAGAGGAAGCCTGCACGATGTTCCATCGCGACGTAGTCGGCGCCATCGGCCGGACGCCGCTTATCCGGCTCCGCGCCGCGTCCGAAGCGACCGGTTGCACGATCCTCGGCAAGGCCGAGTTCATGAACCCCGGCGGCTCGGTCAAGGATCGCGCGGCGCTCGCGATCATCAGGGACGCGATCGCGCGCGGCGCGTTGCGTCCGGGCGGCGTCATCGTCGAGGGCACGGCGGGCAACACCGGAATCGGCATTGCGATGGTCGCGGGCGCGCTCGGCTTCCGGTCTGTCATTGTGATTCCGAACACCCAGTCTCAGGAAAAAAAGGACATGCTGCGGCTCGCCGGCGCCGAGCTGGTCGAGGTGCCCGCGGTCCCCTATTCCAATCCCAATAACTACGTCCGCTATTCGGGGCGTCTGGCCGAGGCGCTCGCCAGGACCGAGCGGGGCGGCGCCGTCTGGGCGAACCAGTTCGACAATGTCGCCAACCGGCGCGGCCATTACGAGACGACGGGCCCGGAAATCTTCAACGACCTCGATGGCAAGGTGGACGGCTTCGTCAGCGCCGTCGGCTCTGGCGGAACGCTCGCGGGGGTCGGCATGGCGCTCAAAGAGCGCAACCGCGACATTAGGATCGCGCTCGCCGACCCGCCGGGGGCCGCACTCTATTCCTATTACACGACCGGGGAGCTCAAGGCCTCCGGCTCGTCGATCACGGAGGGCATCGGCCAGGGGCGCGTGACCGCCAATCTCGAAGGCGCGCCCGTGGACGTCGCCTACCAGATCCCGGACGAGGAGGCGCTGGAGATCGTCTTCGATCTCGTCGTCCAAGAGGGCCTGCTTCTCGGGGGGTCCTCCGGGGTCAACATCGCCGGCGCGATCCGGCTCGCGCGCGAACTCGGGCCCGGCCGCACCATCGTCACGCTCCTTTGCGATTCCGGCGCCCGCTACGCCTCGAAACTGTTCAACCCGGCCTTTCTGCGCGAGAAGAACCTGCCCGTCCCGCGCTGGCTCGAAGCGAAGGGCCGTGCGCCCGAGGTGTTCGTTCCATGACCGAGACCCTGTTCCGCGACGACGCCTACCGGCGCGAGGCCCCGGCGACGGTCTTGTTCGCGGATGAGCGCGGCGTGGCGCTCGACCGCACGGTGTTCTACCCCCAGGGCGGCGGGCAGCCGGGCGATCAGGGCGACCTCGTTGTGGGAGGTGGTGCGACCATCCCGATCGTCAACACGATCTACGACGCCGACCGCAAGACCATCCTGCACGTTCCCGCGGAAGGCGTCGCCCTTCCCGCTTCCGGCGCCGCCGTTGTCGCCCGGATCGACTGGGACCGGCGCTACAAGCGGATGCGCGCCCATACGGCGCTGCATCTGCTCTCCGTCGCCCTGCCCTATCCGGTAACCGGCGGTTCGGTCGGCGACGCGGAAGGCCGCCTCGACTTCGACTGCGAGGCGACGCTCGACAAGGGCGAGGTCGAACGCAAGCTCAATGAACTGATCGCCCTCGACGCGCCGGTCGGCCAGAGCTGGATCACCGACGAGGCGCTTGACGCCAATCCCGCGCTCGTGAAAACCATGTCGGTCAAGCCTCCGCGCGGCAGCGGCCGGGTCCGCCTCGTGGCTATCGAAAACCTGGACCTTCAGCCCTGCGGCGGAACCCACGTCGCGCGCACCGGTGAGATCGGGCGGGCGACCGTCACCCAGATCGAGAAGAAGGGACGGATCAATCGCAGGGTCCGGATCGTTCTCTCGGCGCAATGATTTGGCCTCACCCATGACCTCTCGCAATTTGTGCACGACGGCGGAGCTCGCCGCCGAACTCGGCGGCGCAGATGTGGGCGTCATCGACGCCTCCTGGCATCTGCCCAACACCGGCCGGTTCGGGGCGAGGGAGTTCCCGCTCGCCCACATTCCCGGCGCCGTCTTTTTCGACATCGACGCGATCGCCGACCAGGACAGCGGGCTGCCGCACATGCTGCCCAAACCCGACCACTTGGCCGCGGAAATGACCAAGCTCGGCCTCGGCGACGGCATGCGCTTCGTCATCTACGACGTGCTCGGTCTGTTCGCGGCGGCGCGCGTCTGGTGGACGCTCCGGGCCTACGGCGCCAAGGACGTGCGCATTCTCGAAGGCGGATTGACGAAATGGATCGTCGAAGGACGCCCGCTCGAGAAGGGCGACGCCCATCCGAAGCCGCGGACGTTCACGCCGCGGCTCGAACACAAGTTCGTGGCCTCGCTCGACGAGGTCCGCGCGGCGCTGGCGAGCGGAGCGGCGCAGGTGGTCGACGCTCGTCCGGCCGACCGCTTTCGCGGCGACACGCCCGAGCCCCGGCCGGGATTGAAGAGCGGACACATGCCCGGCAGCCTCAACCTGCCGTTCAGCGAGGTGGTCGAGCATGGCCGGCTGAAACCGCCTGAAGCGCTGAAGGCGATCTTCGCCGCGCACAAGGTCGACCTCGGAAAGCCGATCATCACCACCTGCGGCTCCGGCGTCAGCGCGGCGATCCTGGCGCTCGCCGCCGAGGAGGCCGGGGGCAAGCTCGAGGGCCTGTACGACGGCTCCTGGGCGGAATGGGGCGCGCGCGCGGATTGCGCGGTCGCGACCGGGGCGGACTGACCCCGCCGCAGTTGCGTTTCCGAATCGAGACGACCGACGTCAATCTCGAAACGATCGGAGCGGAGTCGCGCGGGCGCCCGAAACGGGCGCCTTCGGCCCTCCCCGACGGCGCGGGACAATTGACGGCAATCCCGAAGACGTCCGAATGTGCGCGTGCGGCGGCGCATCCCACGCGAAGGCGCCGCGCGCACGGAGGACCGTTCCATGGATTATCGCAAGGCGTTTCGTGTCGACCCGGACAGCAAGCTGAAGCTCGACAAGATCGATCCGGCCTATACTGGTAAACACGAGTCGGAGCAGGCGGCCCTGGAGGAGATCGACGCCTGCAAGCACAAGCTGACCAAGCAGCAGGGTCTGCTCTACGCCGAACACAAACACTCGGTCCTGGTCGTTCTGCAGGCGCTTGACGCGGGCGGCAAGGACGGAACGATCAAGCACGTCTTCACCTCCGTCAACCCGCAGGGCACGAGCGTCGTTGGCTTCAAGCAGCCGACCCCGGCCGAGCTGGCGCACGATTTTCTCTGGCGCGTCCACCCCCATGCGCCGGGAAAGGGGGAAATCGCCATTTTCAATCGCTCGTTCTACGAAGACGTGCTCGTCACCCGCGTCCACAAGATGATCGACAAGGCGACGTGGACGGCGCGTTGCGAGCGGATCCGCGAGTTTGAAACGCTGCTCATGGAAAACGGAACGACCATTCTCAAGTTCTTCCTGCACATCAGCAAGGAAGAGCAGCTCGCGCGCTTTGCCCAGCGCCTCGAAGACCCGCACCGGAACTGGAAGATCAGCGAATCTGATTATACGGAACGCGCGTTCTGGGACGACTACATCGAGGCGTTCGAGGATGCGATCGAGGCGACAAGCACGAAGCACGCGCCTTGGTATGTGATCCCGTCGAACCACAAGTGGTTCCGCAACCTTGCCGTATCGCAGATCATGGCGGACACGATGGAGGACCTAAAGCTCGCCTATCCGAAGCCCACGGTCGACCTCGACGACATCCGGCGAAAGTATCACGCGGCGGTGAAAGAGGAAAAATCCGGTAAGAAGAAGGCGTGAGGCCGCGGAGCGCGAGTCCCCTCCCCGGCTCGGTCCAGCGAATTCTATCGAACCCGTGATGCGGCCGGCTATCGCAAAAACAACGCCGCACGAGGCGAGATCGCCGACGCCATGCCCTACCTTTGGTCGACCTTCCTTCTGCTCCTGCTTCTATGCGCCGCCTCGGCGGCGGGTTATTTCGTCAAGAGCCGGCTTCCCGAACGGCACCGCTCGCGCGACTCGTTCGAGTTCGTGCAGCTGAGCATCAACCTCCTCGTCACCTTCACGGCGATCGTGCTCGGCCT
>NZ_JBKQOT010000455.1:0-5808 GCF_052145395.1 Roseiarcus sp. | reverse complement strand
TGATTCATGTCGCCGGCTTCAATCTTGGCGTTCTGATGCGCGCCCTCCACGGTCAAGGCACGCCGAGGGAGGCCGCGGAGGCTGCATACGCCTTCATTTTCGCCCTGCGAACCGAGAACGCGCTGGTCTTCGGCCTGATCGCCCTCGTCGACCGCCAATTCGCAGCGCTCGTCCTTATCGCTCCGGCGCCGCCCTCAAACTGAAAACGGGACTTCGTCACCGGGCTGCTAAAGCAGCGGCCTAGCCGACGACCATTCGAGGCGCGAAACGTTGAAAGTTGCCCACACCTGTAACCAATTGCCGAGCGGCTTCGAACAGCCGATAGTCACACCATCGTGCCAGATCGGAAGGGGCACGCTCGCATGACAAATCCAATCACCGACGCCTTCAGTTTCCTCACCGCCAACACGGGCGACTTCGAGGCGCTCGGGCTGTGGAAGTACCTTATCCTGCTTGTGTTCTACGCGCTCCTAGCCGGCAGCCTCTGGCTCGCCGTCGTCAATTGGCGGGAGGATCCGGCGCAGCGCAACGGAACGGCGCTCTGGCTCTGGTTCTCGCGCCTCCTGATCGGCTGCATGTGGTTTCAGGGAACGCTATGGAAGCTGCCCTTCGGCCATCAAAACGGCCTTTGGTACTGGACGCAGCAGATGGCGGGGCGCGCCGCCTTTGAAGTGCACCGCGCGTTCGTCAACGACGTGATCCTGCCGAACTTCGACATCGTTAATCCGCTCGTCTATCTCGCCGAGCTCGGTTTTGCGATCGCGCTGATGCTCGGGCTCTTTGTTCGCTTCGCCGGCGTCGCCGCGGCGCTGTTCACAGTCAACCTCTGGCTCGGGATCTACAACAAGCGTCCGGGCGACCCGGAGGAGTGGCCGTGGAGCTACATGTTCCTAATCCTGCTCTGCGGAACCTTCGCGGTGTTCGCCGCGGGCCGTTCGCTCGGGGCTGACGTGTGGCTCAGGCGCAACGTCGCCTTCGTGCGCGATGGGCGCGGCCTCGGCGCGCTCGTGCGGCTTCTTACGTGACTCTTTCCGCGCGCAGCGTCGCGGCGAGCCGGAGAAACGTGCGGACGATCACGAGGGCCGCTGGAAGCGCGGCCCTCAGGTTGCCGGAGACTTTGGACTCGCCGCCGATCCTGCGGCGGCAGGCCACCGGCACCTCGCGGATTCTTAGCCTCCGCGCCGCGACCCGCATCTGCATCTCGAGGTTCCATCCATAGGTGGCGTCGGTCATACCGCGCGCCTTGAGATGGTCGCAACGGATGGCGCGAAACGGCGACATGTCGGTGAAGCGCACGCTGTAGGCCACGCGCATGAGCAGACCGGCGAGCCGCCCGGCCGCGCGCTGCTGAACGCTCAGCGCATCCCGGTCGCTCCCTCTTCCGAGCCGCGAGCCCATGCAGAAGTCGACTTCGCCGGCAAGGACAGGGCCGACGACGTCTGAAACGAAGGCGGGGTCGTCGGAGCCGTCGCCGTCCATGAAGGCGATGACTGCGGCGTCTGGCCGCGCGGCGGCGACGCCCGCAGCGCAGGCGCGGCCGTAGCCGCGGTGCGTTTCGACGACGATTTGGGCCCCGGCCGCCTTCGCCCGCTCGATCGTGCGATCGCGCGACCCGCCGTCGACGACGATCACCTCGTCGGTACCGAGCGCGCGCAAGGCCTCAACAAGCGGCCCGATTGCAACCTCTTCGTCAAGGCAGGGAATGACGACTGAGACGACGGCCTCGGCGTCGCCGATCCGCATCCCTCACAGGCTCCAACGCAGGCCGCAGTTGCCGCAGGCGCGCGGGGGCCGTTCCGACTGGAGTGCGGCGCGAAAATCCTGATAGCGAGGGCCATTCCAGATTGACGCGAGCGATTCCGAGGCCGCGTCGCCGAGCGTGTAGTTCTCGTAGCCGTGCAGGGCGAAGGGGGCGATGCAGCAAGGCAGCGCCCGCCCGTTGGCGGTGACGTACATGAGCGTCCAAGGCCTGCCGCAGAGCGACCACGGATTGTCGCGCGTCGCAGGCGTCAGGCTTGCACCGGGCCCGGACGCGGCGCCCGAAGCCGAGAACGTGACCCCGAGGCGGTGGGCATCGGCCTCGGCTTCGGAGAGGATCTCGGCCTCTTCCTCTCGCAGGCGCTCGAACAGGGTCTGGTCGGGCCGAGCAAGGCCCACAGGGTCGTCATCGAAGAAGACGAGGCGCTGCAGATAGACTTCGCTCACGCCAGTGTCCGCGGCAAGGCGCACGAAGGCCGGCAATTCGGCGAGCGTTTCCTTGAGGCCCGTAAGCCAAAGCGAAACGCGCGGCGACGCGGCGCCTTCGCGCACCTGCAGCGCGCGAAACCGGCGGACGTTCTGCAGGATCCGATTGAAGACGTCGACGCCGCGCACGACGCGGAATTTCTCGCGCGTCGCCGCGTCAAGCGAGACGCGCAATTCGTCGAGTCGCGCCTCGATTAGCGCCAGCCCGTTGCGCTCGTTGAGCGCCGTGCCGTTGGTGTTGAACAGAACATAGACGCCGCGCTCCTTGAGATGACGGACCATCGCCGGCAGGCTCTTGACCAGCATCGGCTCGCCGACGCCGTGCAGGACGGCGCGCGAGAGGGCGGGAACCTGGCCGACGATCCGGGTGAAGAGATCCCAGGACATGTCGGCCGGCGGCTCGAGCTCTTTATAGGTGCGCGGGCAGGTCGTGCAGAGGAGGTTGCAGCGGTTCGTCACTTCGAGATAGAGGCAGACCGGCAAGCGCTCCGCGATCGGCGGGCGTTTCGGGTCGGCGGCCTCGTGGTAGCGCCGCGGGTCGATCGCCCGACTTGGGGCCGGCCGCAGATCGCGGAGTTCGAGCTTCATGTCTCGCCTCTCCTCGCCCCTTGCGTTACGTCGCGGATCGCGCCCGCGACCGCGAGCCCCATGAGAAGGGCCCAGCGGCCAAAAAAGGGCGGCGCGTCGGCCTGGAATCCATACAAAAGAAAGCCGCCGGTTGCGAGCGCGTAGGGGCTCCAAAACCCGAGGAGCGGCGTCATTGGGAGCGCGGCGAGGAAGTACCAGGGGAACGTCGGCGTGATCGCGAGGAGAAAGGCGACGAGCAGAAGCGCCGTTCCCCTGAGCCCGCTTCCGAGATCGGTCGCCCCGCGCCGGCGCGTCCAGAGCGCAAGCGCAAGGAGCGCAAGGCCGGTCAGCGCCGCGAAGGCCGGCGCCATCGCCGGGCGAAGCAGCCCGACCTTGCCGAGCAGGGCGAGCCAGAAGACGCCCTCGCCGCTCGCCAAGCCCTGCTCTTCGAGATAGCGCGGCAGGAAGCCGATGAGTCCGGTCCCAGCCGCGGCGAACGGCAGATAGAGACATGAGGCCATCGCCAACACGAACAGCGGCAGCGCGACCTGAATGGGGCGCCAGAGCGCGGGCAGCCCGAGCGCGCCGGTCGGCTTCGTCAGCGCCCCGAGCGTCATCGGGATCGCTGCCAGGAAGGGCCTGCTCGCCCCGCCGATCGCGAAGGCGCCATAGAGGAAAGCCAGCATCGCCGCGTCGACATGGCCGTTGCCGGCGATCTCCCAGATCGGCGCGGGATGAAGGAGATAGGCGACGAGGCCGCCGGGGGGCCTGCCCAGGCGGCGCATTAGCGCGAAAAGCGCGAGGACGGCTGCGGCCTCGAACAGAACCATCGCGAGTTTCATGGCGACAACGCGGCTCGAAAACCGCGTCACGAGCGCGAAAATCGCCTCGGCGGCGGGTGGATAGATGGTCACCGCATAGTCGCGCTTGTCGATCAGGCCATATTGCTCGGAGTCGCGCAGCGCTATCAGCGCGGGATCGGCCGGAACGTGCAGATAAGGGTCGAAGCCAGCGCCGATCACCCGCCCGTCCCAGATGTAGCGATAGACGTCGCCCGAGAGCGTCGGGGTTTGCAGGACGAAGGCGAGCCGAAGTACCGCAGCGCCGAGGACGAGGATTGCGAATACGCCGGCGCTGTGGCGAGCGGCGAGCCGCGCGCCGAACGCGGCGAGGGCGGCCTGGGCCGCTGCGCAAACGTAAAAGAGAAGATCGCTCGTCGCGCGGCCGAGGATCATTCCTCCCGAAAGCGCGAAAGCGACGAGCACGAGCCCCGCGGCCGCGAGGACGGCGCCCGATTCAGCTTTCAAGACCGAGCACCTTTCGGGTCGCCGGCGCCTCCGCCCCTTTGTGGACGAGGCCCCCGGGCCTTTCGCCGCGAAGCTCGGACAAGAGCCAGTCGAGGCTCTCCGAATCGTCGACGTCGTACCACGGCGACAGAAATTCGACGGGGATTGCATGCCGCTCGGCCTGCTCCAGCGACCGCCGCATGACGGCCGGCG
Organism: Roseiarcus sp.; assembly: GCF_052145395.1. Classification (NCBI taxonomy): domain Bacteria; kingdom Pseudomonadati; phylum Pseudomonadota; class Alphaproteobacteria; order Hyphomicrobiales; family Roseiarcaceae; genus Roseiarcus; species Roseiarcus sp. The sequence continues at coordinate 1,498 of NZ_JBKQOT010000455.1, read as the reverse complement.
TACTCCAGGGAATGTCGGCGAAGATCTCCGGGGTCCGTCTGTTGAGCCCGACAATCGAATAGCCGCCGTCGAGCGCCGGCACGAAGACGGCGTGCGCGCCCGGCACCCGCAGCGCGCGGACGGTTTCGACGAGGAGGGCCGCCGGCAGGGTCGGGCTGTCGCCGTTGACCAGGATCGCGCTCTCATGGCCGCGGGCGAGCAACTCCTGCGTCGCGCCGTCCAGCACCCGACCGAGATCGCAGTCCGTCTTCACGATATAGGCGAACGCAGGCGGCAGAAAGGTCGCGAGCTCGGCTGCGGCGCTCTCCGGGCTGCAGACTGCGTAGCCCGCGCAGCCGACCGCCGCGGCCGCCTCCTCGATCGAGCGCGAAAGATCGATGAGAAAGGCCCGGGCGAGGGCTGCGGCGCGCTCTGGCCCAAGCCGCGGGATGAGGCGCGTCTTGCTCTGTCCGGCCTTCGGCGCCTTGCAGATGATCCCGATCGCGGCGGTCGCCATGTTTCGCCATCCCTTCTTGGCGTGCGTTCGTTTGCGGAGGGTCCGCCATTACGCCGCCCCTGCGGCGGCACCCCCGAATTGTCGCCCTTGACCAATCTTGCCCGCGGAAACCTTCTCCCGTAGGCAGGGATCATGGACCGGCCGCCTCTCCTCGACAACAAGCACTGGGACGCCCCCTCAGTCTTCACGCCTTCGGCCTTGCTGCGCGAGGCCCGCAGGCAGAAGGGGATCGCGGAGACTGCTGCGCCCGCGGTGTGCATCCTCGATCCCGACGGCGATCTCGTGCGAAGGCTCAGGCGGTCGGGCGCGGCCATACCGTTCCGGGATTGGCCCTGCTATCACACCGAGCTCGACGTCTTCGCCCTCGGCGGGCGCCAAGTCGGCGTCGTCGGCCGTGTCGTGGGGGCGTCGTTCGCGGTGCTGGTGGCGGAGGAGCTCATCGAGTCGGGGTGCAAGCTCATTGTCAGCCTGACCTCGGCCGGGCAGATCGTTCCGGCCGGGCCGCCGCCCTATTTCGTGATCATCGACCGGGCGCTGCGCGACGAGGGCGCAAGCTACCATTACGCGCCGCCCTCGGAATTCGCCGACGGCGACCCGGCGCTCATTGCCGCCGCCGCAAAGGCCGTTTCGAGGTTGCGACAGCGCTGCGTCGTCGGCGCGAGCTGGACCACCGACGCGCCGTTCCGCGAGACCGCCGAGGCCATCGAAGCCGCGCACGCGAAAGGCATTCTCGCCGTGGAGATGGAGGCCTCCGCGCTCTACGCCTTCGCGCGGGCGAAAGGCGTCCGCCTGCTCTGTCTCGCCCATGTCACCAACACCATGGGGCAGGCCGCCATCGACTTCGAGAAGGGCGAGGCCGACGGGACGGAAGATGCCCTCACCGTGCTTGAGAGGGTTGTGACGGCCTTGGAGGTAATGGAATCCTCGCGAGGGGTCCGAGGGCTCCAATCGACGCCCTGATCGCCGGCGACGACGTAAGAAGACCGCTCCCGGAGCGCTCGA
>NZ_JBKQOT010000454.1:0-6196 GCF_052145395.1 Roseiarcus sp. | reverse complement strand
ACTGGGCCGAGGAATTTTCATCAATCCGTTGACGGCGCGCGCCGTCGACCCGCAGGATTAGAGGGAGGACCCATGAAATACAACAGTCCGCATTCGACCGCCGCTTGGGGCATGATGGCCAAAGACTGGGAGCAGGGGGTCGACTATCATCGACTCTCGGTTGAGCGGCTAAAGCGCGCGCAGGACGCGATCCGCTATGCGGGGCTCGGCGGCGTGCTCTGCTTCAATTTTGACAACATCCGCTATGTCACGGCCACGCATATCGGCGAATGGGCGCGCGACAAGTTCTTCCGCTATGCGCTTTGCCCCGCCGAAGGAAAGCCGTTCCTCTGGGATCCGGCCCCGCCCGCCAAGCGGATTTCATCGCCCTGGATTTCGGACAACGTGGCCGCCCCCATCACGACGATGCAGGGCGCGATCCCTCCGTCGATGAACGTGCAGCACGACTTCGCGAAACAAATTAAGAATGCGCTCGTGCATTACGGCATCGACAAGGAGCCGCTCGGCATCGACATGATGGAGATCGGCATGCTGAGGGCTCTTGAGGCCGAGGGCATCGAAGTCGTCGACGGCCAGCAGGCTCTGCTCGATGCGCGTGAAATCAAGACCGGGGACGAGATCGAATTGCTCAAGGTGGCCGCGTCAATGGTCGACGCGACCTATGTCGACATCGTCCGCGCGATCAGGCCCGGAACCAAGGAGAACGAACTCGTTGCGATCGCCAACGACCGGTTGTTCCGCATGGGCGCCGAGCGGGTCGAATGCGTGAACTCCGTGTCGGGCCGTCGCGGCCGGCCCCATTCGCATACCTTCTCCGATCGCATGCTCCAGCCGGGCGACATGATCTTCCTCGACATCATGCATTCGTTCAACGGCTACCGCACCTGCTATTACCGCACCTTCATTTGCGGCGAGCCGAACAAGCATCAGATCGACGCTTACGAGACCGCTTCGAAGTGGATCAGCGCCTCGATAGACATGATCCGCCCGGGCGTCACGCCCGACGAGGTCGCGTCTGTCTGGCCGGACGCGCAGGAATTCGGATACCGAGACGAGGCCGAGGCGTTCCTGCTGCAATACGGTCACGGCGTCGGGCTGTCGCTGTGGGAGCGCCCCATCTTCTCCAAGCGCTTCCGGGGCCAGAACCGCCCGCTCGTCGAAGGCATGGTGTTTGCGCTCGAGACATGGAAGGGCGCGGACGACGGTTCCGGCGCCGCGCGGATCGAGGAGGAGGTGGTCGTCACCAAGGACGGCTGTGAGATCATCACCAACTTCCCCTCGGACCGCTTGATTTCGTGTGGCCTTCCGGGTTGCGAAGTGTTCTGATCGAGGACGTCCATGTCGGTTGACATCCTGGCCGCCGGAACAAAGAGCCGGATCCCCGTGACCCTCGTCACGGGGTTTCTCGGAAGCGGGAAGACGACATTCATCAACGCCGCGCTGCGTTCGCCCGAACTTGCGAAGAGTCTCGTGGTGGTCAACGAGTTCGGCGAGGTCGGCCTCGACCACCAGCTCTTCGCCAAAAGCTCGGACTCGGTCGTCGTCCTCGAGAACGGCTGCCTCTGCTGCACAGTTCGAAGCGACCTTGTCGGCACGCTGAACTCGATGTACCACGCGCGCCAGGCTGCGGAGATCCCGACGTTCGACAACGTCGTGATCGAGACGTCCGGGCTTGCCGAGCCTGGCCCGGTGCTTCAGGCGTTCCTTTCGGAGCCGACCTTAGACGGGCTCTATCGCGTCGCGAGCGTCGTGACTCTGGTCGACGCGGTCAACTGGGCCGGAACGTCGGAGGCCCATCAGGAATCCGTTCGCCAGGTTGCGCTGGCGGATCGGATCCGAATCACGAAGCTCGACATGGTCACGGGCGACAGGCAAAACAGCGCCTCGCGACTCCGCCTCGAGCTCCGCCAGATCAATCCGTCGGCCGAGATCGCGGACGTCGACTGGTCGTCGGAGGAAGTTGCTAGACTTCTGACGTCTCCGGGTTTCGACACAGCCGACCCCGAGGCGGATCCTCGTCCGTGGCTCAACGTCCTCGCCTATCAGGAGTCCGCTCACGACCACGACTCCTGCGGCCACGATCACGACCACCACGAACACGGTCAGGCAGACCATGCGCACGCGAGCCATCTCGAGGGCAGGGGAATCGAGAATTTCGTGCTCACCCGCGAAAGCCCCCTCACGCGCGAGGAAGCCCAATTCCTGCTGGACGGGATCGCGCAGAACCTCGGACCGGGGCTTCTGCGCGTCAAGGGACTCGTAAACATTGCCGAGGAGCCCGGACGGCCGGCGGTGATCCAGGGCGCTCAGCACCTCCTGCATACAATGACCTGGCTCGACCGTTGGCCCGACAACGACCGACAGACGCGCATCGTCTTCATCACCCAGAACATTCCGAGAGACAGTCTCAAGGACATCATCGACCTGCTCGATCGCGTCAGCGCCCGGACATTCAAGGCGCGAGCCCGCGGCCGGAAGGCGCACGAAGCCGCAAGAGCGGCCACGCAGATCGAATGAAATACGACGTCATCATCATCGGGTCTGGACCCGGCGGCTACGTCGCTGCGATACGCGCGGCGCAACTCGGGCTCAAGACCGCTGTTGTGGAGCGGGAGCACCTCGGCGGCGTCTGCCTGAATTGGGGGTGCATCCCCACGAAAGCGCTGTTGCGTTCCGCGGAGGTCTTCAGCCTCCTGCGGCATGCCGAGGATTACGGTCTCGCCGCGGACAACGTGAGGTTCGACGCGGGATCGGTCGTCCAGCGTTCGCGAGACGTCGCGGCGCGCCTGAGCCGGGGGGTCGAGGGGCTCCTCAAGAAGAACAGGGTTGAGGTGATCTGGGGTGAGGCCCGATTGTCGGCGCCCGGCCGGGTGACGGTGTCCGACCTGGCGCGACGGCCGAACCGGCCGATCTCTGGCAAGCCGGACGGCGTTCTGGGCCCGGGCGACTATTTCGCGGACCATGTCGTGATCGCGACCGGCGCGCGCCCACGCCGGCTGCCGGGTCTAGAGCCGGACAGCGACCACGTATGGACCTACATCGAGGCGATGACCCCGAAACGCATCCCCGACAGCGTGCTCGTCGTCGGCGCCAGCGCGATCGGCGTCGAGTTCGCGTCCTTCTACGGCGACCTCGGATCGAAGGTCGTCGTCGTCGAGATGCTGACGCAGATCCTGCCCGCGGAGGACGACGAGATCGCCAAATTCGCCCGCGCGCAGTTCGAGAGACAGGGGATTGCGATCCGCACCGGCGCAAGAGTCGTCAACGCCAAACCCGCATCCGACGGGAGGCTCGTCGCGACGATCGAAGCCAGCGGCGCGTCGGAGGACGTTGCCGTCGACGCGATCATCGTCGCCGCAGGCGTTCAGGGGAATGTTGAAGACCTGGGACTTACGGACCTGGGCGTCGCAATGGAACGAGGCTGCATCGCCGTGGACGGAGGCGGTCGGACCAACGTTCAGGGCGTCTATGCGATCGGCGATGTCGCCGGTCCGCCGATGCTTGCGCACAAGGCGGAGCACGAGGCAGTGATTTGCGCCGAGGCCATAGGCGGACTTCAGAGCCATCCTCTCGACCGGCTTCGGATTCCGAGCTGCACCTACAGTCGGCCGCAGATCGCGAGCGTGGGCCTAACCGAGGCGAAGGCGAGGACTGCCGGCTACAACGTGCGGGTCGGGCGGTTTCCTTACGCCGGAAATGGCAAGGCGATCGCCCTCGGGGAAGACCGGGGGCTGGTGAAAACGATCTTCGACGCGGGCGACGGAAAGCTGCTCGGCGCGCACATGGTCGGCGCGGAGGTTACGGAACTCATCCAGGGGTTCGTGATCGCGATGAACCTCGAGACGACAGAAGACGAGTTGATGCACGCCGTGTTTCCGCATCCGACGCTGTCCGAAACGATGCACGAGAGCGTCATGGACGCCTACGGCCGGGCGATACACAAGTAGATCCCGGAAAAAGGTCCTAGCCTGAGGCGCCGCGCGAGCGGTTGCCACGCTTGGTGGTTGCTGCTGAGGAGACTTGCCTGTGACATCGTTGACGCTCAAGGACGGAAAGCTCCTTAAGGACCGGTGCTACTTGGCCGGCGAATGGATCGGCGGTTCAGCCACGATCCCAGTCGCCAATCCCGTGGACGACAGCGTGATCGGCCATGTGCCGAAGCTCGGCGCGCCGGAGACCCGCGAGGCTATCGAGGCCGCCGAGAAGGCGCAGAAGCTGTGGGCGAAGAAAACGGCCACGCAGCGAGCGGCGATCCTGCGCAAATGGTTCGAGCTCATGATGGAAAACGAGGAGGATCTCGCTCGCATCATGACCGCGGAACAAGGCAAGCCTCTTGCGGAGTCGCGCGGAGAGATCGCCTACGGCGCGTCTTTTATCGAGTTCTTCGCGGAGGAGGGCAAGCGCATCTACGGCGAGACGATCCCGTCGCCCTGGCCGACGTCGAGGATGGTCGTCATCAAACAGCCGCTGGGGGTCGTCGCGGCAATCACGCCGTGGAACTTCCCGAACGCGATGATCACGCGCAAGGCCGGCCCGGCGCTCGCCGCGGGCTGCGCTTTCGTCTGCAAGCCAGCCACCGAGACGCCGCTCTCGGCGCTCGCGCTCGCAGAGCTCGCCGAGCGCGCAGGCATTCCTCCCGGAGTCTTCTCCGTCCTAACGGGCCCCTCGCGCGAGATCGGCGGCGAGATGACGTCGAACCCGATCGTTCGAGGACTGACCTTTACGGGCTCGACCGTGGTGGGGCGCATGCTGATGGCGCAATGCGCTCCGACGATCAAGAAACTCGGCCTCGAACTCGGCGGGAACGCGCCGTTCATCGTGTTCGACGACGCGAATCTCGATGCAGCCGTGAAGGGAGCGATGGCCTCGAAGTACCGCAACGCCGGCCAGACCTGCGTCTGCGCCAACCGTCTTCTGGTGCAGAACAGGGTCTACGACGCCTTCGCGGCGAAGCTCGCGGAGGCGGTCAAGGCGCTGAAAGTCGGCAACGGCGTCGACGCCGGGGTTACGACCGGCCCGCTGATCAATCGCGCCGCCGTCGCCAAAGTCGAGGAGCACATCGCCGACGCCGTGTCGAAGGGCGCCAGGATCGTGGCGGGCGGAAAGAGCCTCGGCGGCAATTTCTTCGAGCCGACGCTTTTGCGGGACGTGACGCCGAACATGGCCGTCGCGCGCGAGGAAACCTTCGGTCCGGTCGCGCCGCTGTTCCGCTTTTCATCCGAGGAAGAAGCCATCGAGATGGCGAACGCGACGGAATTCGGCCTCGCCTGCTACTTCTATGCGCGCGACATCGGGCGGGTTTGGCGCGTGGCGGAGGGCCTCGAATACGGTATGGTCGGCATAAACGAGGGCATCATCTCGACAGCTGAGGCCCCGTTCGGCGGCGTAAAGGAAAGCGGAATCGGGCGCGAAGGCTCGCATCACGGCGTCGAGGAATATCTGGAATTGAAATATATTCTGATGGGCGGACTATAGGTGTCCCGTTCTATTGAGGACTGCGATCGTCGTACGTTGTGTAGGCCTGCGCCAGAATGCGGACGCCCTCGAACAAATACTTGTAGGTCGCACCAATAGCGACGGACGGCCAGGGCAGTCCGCCTTCGTTTCCATCCTTTCGAACCCGGTCGGACACCTCCCTCTGCGCGTGGCGCTCTATTCGCGCGTCGCGGTCCGAACGGCCGCCGTCCATCCGTGGCATTCTTCCTTTCCTCCCGCAAAACATCGGTGATCTATTCTTGAATGCCTCAGCAAAACACGCTCCTGACCAAAATGCAATTGACCCATTCAAGAGCGATGCGACGCGGAGAAGCGCCGGCGTCGTGCGCCAGCCTCCAGTGATCGATGAGCGCGAAAGCCATGAGCAAAGACAGTACGACGAAGGCGAACCGGAAAGGGGCCAGCGCATGAACCGGCTCGAACGGCAGTCCCCCGAGCATTATCGCCGCGGCGCCGAGTCCGACCCCGAAGGCCATGCTGGCCTGAAACGACACGCTGAAGATGAGGTTGGCCATCGACATCTCATTCTGAGGGACTTCGGAAAAAGGCAAGGTATTGAGCGACGTGAAATGCATCGAGCGCGCCGGACACGCAAAGGAGCGCCGCGATGAGGAACGAGGGCGTCTCCGGCCCAAGCAGCGCGCAGCCTAGCAGCGTTGAGATCTGCAGCACGGCGTTGACGATCACGACGGCCGGAACC
>NZ_JBKQOT010000453.1:0-4248 GCF_052145395.1 Roseiarcus sp. | reverse complement strand
CCGCGCCAGCGGATTGTCCGGATGAGGCGCCACGCCCGCGACCGTGTGGGTCAGGATCAGCCGGCGCCGGAACGGCGACTTCGGCTGGATCTCCTGCGAATGCCGGCCATGGATCACCGCCGTGACGTGCTCCAGCGCCGCCTCGAAAAAAACCTTGTCGGCGTCGAGCTGGAGCGCGACCGGCATGACGCCGGTTGCGTCGGCGATCATCCCGTCGGACGAGACGATGGCGTAGCCTTCAATGCGGTAGGGGCCGATCATGGGCCTTGCTACTCGGTCGAGTCGGCGTTGACGAGCGCCAGAAACTCGCCGCGAGTCATCGGGTTGTCGCGGAACACGCCGAGCATGCGGCTGGTGACGAGGTCGGCCCCGCGCTTGTGGATGCCGCGGCTGATCATGCAGTGGTGGGCGGCCTTCACAACCACGGCGGTGCCGCGCGGACTGAGCACCTCCTCGATCGTATTGGCGATCTGGGCGGTCAAGCGCTCCTGGATCTGCAGGCGCTTGGAGAAGATCTCGACCACGCGGGCGAGCTTGGAAATGCCGACCACGCGTTTGTCGGGAATGTAGCCGACCCAGGCGCGGCCGATGATCGGCGCCACATGGTGCTCGCAATGGCTCTCGAAGGTCACTCCGCGCAGAACGATCATTTCGTCGTAGCCGTCGACCTCGGAGAAGGTCTTTCGCAGCACCAGCTCCGGGTCCTCGTCGTAGCCGCCGAAATACTCGCGGAAGGCGCGCCTCACCCGGTTCGGCGTCTCGCGCAGACCGTCGCGGTCCGGGTCCTCGCCGATCCATTTGAGCACCGTGCGGAACGCCTCCTCGACCTCGGAGTCGCTGATCCTGTTGTCGCGGGTTTCGAGCTTATGCGTCATTCATGCCTATCCTTGTCGAGGGCGACTGTAGCCGCCGCCAAGCAAATTCTCAAAGGAGGGATCAGCGATAGAGGTCTCCCCTTGTCGGCGGCAAGCCGCTCGGGCCACGGACCCGCTTCATCGACAGCGTCTGGTAGACGCCGGCGTTGTTGCGCTCGAACGTAATCGAGCAGGCGGCGAGATAGGCGAGCCAGACCCGCGCCGTCGTCTCGCCGACCGCCGCGACCGCCTCGCTCCACCGCGCCCGAAGCCGGTCGTGCCAGAAGTGGGTCGTGCGCTGGTAGTGTTCGCGCCAGCACTCGACGTCGCGCACCTCGAAGCCGGCGAGCTCGAGATTGGTGATGGTGCGGCCGAGATAGTCGAGTTCGCCGCCGGGGAAGATGTAGCGGGTCAGCGCCTGGAACTCCGGCCGCTTCTTGCCGGTGCGCGCCGCATGGCTGCCGCCGGGCCTCGTGATGGCGTGGTGCAGGTAGAGCCCGCCGGGCTTCAGGAGGCGCTGGACGGTCTTGAAATAGTTCTCGAAATTGGCGAGGCCGACATGCTCGAACATGCCGACCGACACGATCTTGTCGAACCGGCCCTCGCCTTCGAGCAGGGCATAGTCGCGCTTCTCGAACGTCACGCGCCCCGTAAGTCCGCGCCGTTCGGCCTTCTCACGCGCGAGCGCGAGCTGCTCCTCCGACAGCGTCACGCCGAGAGCGTTGACCCCGTAATGCTCGGCCGCATGGCAGGCCAGCGAGCCCCATCCGCTGCCGATGTCGAGGAGCGTCTCGCCGGGCTGAAGGCGGAGCTTGCGGCAGGTCATGTCGAGCTTCTGCCGCTGAGCGGCGTCGAGATCGTCGCTCCACTCGTGGAAATAGGCGCAGGTGTAGACCATGTCGCTGTCGAGCCACAGCGCATAAAAGGCGTTGGACACGTCGTAATGATAGGCGATGTTGCGCGTGTTCTCGGCCTCCGAACCGTCGCTCTCGCGGTCGCGGCCGATCGCTTCGAGCGGCCAGGGACCCCCGCGCGGGACGAACAGGAAGGGCGCCAGCGCGCGCAGCGTCGTGATCGAGGCGAGCGACTTCCGCAATTCCTTGGTGCGGCCCTTCGGCCGGCGCTGGACGAGATCGAAGATCGTGCCGTTCTCGATGTCGATCCGCGCCGCAGCCCACAGGTTGGCGAAGGTTGTGATGTTGGGCCCCTTGAGCAGCGCTGCGATTGCGCCTTCGTCGGCGATGGCGAGCAGGAGGCCGTCGGCCGGCCAGGTCTCGGGGATCTTCGAGCCGTCCCACAGACGAAACCCGAATCCCGGTTCAATCCGCCGGTGAATCTCGGCGAGCAGCCGCTTCAGCGACGCGAGGCGCGATTCGGCCCGGGTCATGACCACCCTTCCTTTCCGCGGCGCCCTCGCCGCGTCACGCTCATACACCATCACTCGCCAAAGCGAGGATGGACAGGCGGGCGCCTGCGAGGCAAAGAACCTCGAGCGAAAAGGGACCTGACGACTCGACATGGACCAGTGGCGAAGGGGCGGCCTTGTCGTTCGTGACGCGGTCATCGGCGATCTCGACGCGATCGCCAAGGTCGAGCGCGACTCATTTCCCCAGGATCAAGTCTCGCGGCGCTCGTTCGCCTATTACCTGCGCGCGCCGCGGCGGCCAGTGATTGCGGTGACGGTCGACGACGAACTTGCGGGCTACGTTCTCGTCGCGCTCGGCAAGGGCGTGCGCTCGGCGCGGATCTATTCGATCGCCGTCGACCCGCGCTTCGTCCGCCGCGGGGTCGGCGCGGCGCTCATCGCGGCGGCGGAAAATTTCGCGCGCCGGCATAGGCGCGAAGCCATCACCCTTGAGGTCCGCTACGACAACACGCCGGCGATCGCTCTCTATGAAAAGTGCGGCTTCCGCCATTTCGGGGAGCATAGGGACTATTATTCCGACGGCGCGACGGCGCTGCGCTACAAAAAGGCGCTGGCCCCCCGTTCTGCGGCCGCCTCGCCGCGCCGTCCCGCGGGAAGGACGAAGTCGCAGCACACGGCGTGAGCCGATTTTGCGCGGGTTGCGCGGCGGCCTGAAAACCCATAAAAGCGCTCCTCTTTGCGGAATCCCCCATGATAAATTCGTTTCCCGCACACCTTAGGCGCCTTGAAGCGGAATCAATTGACATAATGCGTGAGGTTGTCGCAGAGATGCACAATCCTGTAATGCTTTATTCGATCGGAAAAGACTCGAGCGTGATGCTCCATATCGCGATGAAGGCGTTTCACCCGGCCAAGCCCCCCTTCCCGCTGCTTCATGTCGACACGACCTGGAAGTTCCGCGAAATGATCGCGTTTCGCGACGACACCGCGCGCAATCTTGGACTCGAGCTCATCGTGCATATCAACGAGGACGGCGTGCGGCGGGGCGTCTCCCCGATCGCCTCCGGTTCGCAGGTCCATACCCAGGTGATGAAGACCGAGGCGCTGCGGCAGGCCCTGGACAAGGGCGGCTACGACGCGGCCTTCGGAGGGGCGCGGCGCGACGAAGAGAAGAGCCGCGCCAAGGAGCGCATATTCTCGCACCGTTCCGCCGCACACGCGTGGGATCCGCGCAACCAGCGTCCGGAGCTGTGGCGCCTGTTCAACACGCGCATCCGCGACGGCGAATCGATGCGCGTCTTTCCTCTGTCGAACTGGACCGAACTCGACGTGTGGGAATACGTCAAAGCGGAAAACATCCCGGTCGTGCCGCTCTATTTCGCCAAGTCCCGCCCCGTCGTCGAGCGCTCCGGCGCCCTGATCATGGTCGACGACAAGCGTCTGCCGCTTGAGCCCGGCGAGAGGCCGCGCCAGCTGCGTGTCCGCTTTCGCACCCTCGGCTGCTATCCGCTGACCGGCGCCATCGAGTCGGAGGCTGAGACGCTCGACGATATCATCGCCGAGATGCGCGCCTCGACCACCTCCGAGCGGCAGGGTCGCCTGATCGACACCGACGAAGCCGGCTCGATGGAGAGGAAGAAGCGGGAGGGCTATTTCTGATGAGCGAGACACTGCGAACCTCCGCGCTCCCGACCCTGCGCCTGCTCACCTGCGGCTCGGTCGACGACGGCAAGTCGACCCTGATCGGCCGGCTCCTGTACGAGAAGAAACTCATTTTCGACGATCAGCTGTCGGCGCTCGAGCGCGACTCGAAGAAACACGGCACCACCGGCGACGACATCGATTTCGCCCTGCTGGTCGACGGGCTGGAAGCCGAGCGCGAGCAAGGCATCACCATCGACGTCGCCTATCGCTATTTCGCCACTGAAAAGCGCTCGTTCATCGTCGCCGACACGCCCGGACACGAACAATATACCCGCAACATGGCGACCGGCGCCTCGAACGCCGACCTCGCCATTCTGCTCGTCG
>NZ_JBKQOT010000452.1:0-4509 GCF_052145395.1 Roseiarcus sp. | reverse complement strand
GATCGTAGAGCTGCGTCGTGCGCGTGCTGGCGTGGTTCGCCATCTGCGCGGCGCGCTCAAGCGTCCCGCCGTTCTTGAGGTAGGCGGTGACGCCCGTCGCCCGAAACGTGTGGTTGCCGATCTTGGTCGTGATCTCGGCCGCCCGCGCGCGCCTCTGGATCATCGCATAGGCGTTCGCCTGGGGGAGGGGATTGCCGGTGAGCCGACCTGTGGTCCGGCTGTAGGTCTGAAACAGAAGCGCCTTCGGATCGCTCGCAAGCCCCGCGCCGTCGATGTACGCGTGCAAATAGGATTCGAGATTGTTAAGGCACGGAATGGCGTGCTGCTTGCCGCCCTTCTCATGCAAGCGCACCCATAGCCGGCGGTTCTGCGTGTACACGTCCTCGACGCGCATGCCGAGCGAAGCGCCGATGCGCGCGAAGGAATAGACCATCAAGCCGATCAAGGCGCGGTCGCGCAAGCCGATTATGGTCGTCGTGTCGATCGCATCGATGAGCTGGCGCGCCTCGGCGGGGTCGAGCACCGGTGTCTTGCCACGCCGCACGATGTGGCGCGGCCCGCGCACGGCGGCGGCCGGATTGGTTGGCATGATCTGGCCGATAACCATCCAATCGAAGAGATGACGCAAGGCGGCCAGGCGCAGCTTCGCGGTCGGCGCGGATCGCGCCCGCTGCAATTGCTCGATGTAGGTCGCGACATGCACGCTCTCGATCGCCGAGATCTGCGTGACGCCCCTCGCCTGAAGCCAATCGAAGAATTCCGTCGCCGCGCGCGCATAGGCGCGGCGCGTGTGCGGGTTCCTGATCTGCGCGGTGAAGAATTCGAGGAAGCGATAGGAGGCGCGCGCGCCGGCGGCGGCGACAAGGGTCGGGGCGCGATAGGCGATGAGAGGGGCCAGCTCGTTCATCGCACGACCATTTGCGCAAGCTCGCCCAAAGTCGCGAACTGGATTCCGAACGTCTTCGTCAGCCACTCACGATGACTCTCGTCGAGAACGGATGCTCCCCTCGACGATCGGCCAAAATCTTCGGTGCAGAAAATATCATTAGCATAGCCGACGTGGGCAGCGAGTGCGTCACCATCGGCCCACTCGGCCACTAGGCGGGCTAGCGTGCGGCTCTCGTCGGGCTGCAAATTTACAGGGGGTATCTCAAAAAACGTGCCCGAGAAAAAATGTGTCCTGGCCAGTTCCAACCCGAACTCGAGGACACGCGCTTTGCCGACGCCTCGGCTTTCGATGGCCGCCAAAATCGATCCTGTCCTGGTCGCGATCTCGTCGGTTTGAGCGGCAAAAAACTCAGGTGGCAAAGAAAGTTCGTGGTAGCGAGGAACCGTCAAAAGGCGAAGTCCCAATGCTGTCGCCTTCGTCAAGAGTTCGCACACTTTTGGCGATAGCGGCGGCCGGTGGGATTGATTTGGTCCAATTAAAGCGCCCGTAGTGAGCGTTCCGTCCGGCAAAACCGTTTCGAACAACCGAGGCTCGACAACCTGGTTGGCAAAAAATTCCGCCCGCGCGCGCTTTTCTAGGGCCTCAAGCGTCGTCCAACCCTCTGAAAAAAAGCCAATGACTTCGCCGCGCTCGATCGCCCCACGAACACGAGCTGCTTGTTGCTGGCGCTCTGGCTTCCCCGACAGTCGGTCGGGTGAAACGACATCCTCCCAAACGTTGCTGTCGAAGGTGACGTGCAGTGGAGTTTCGGCCTCAGCTCGGAACCAATGAGCTAGGTCGTTTCCATGCCGGCGGCCTTCAGCCTCCCAAAGGCCGTAGGCTCGGTCTGCGATCCTTTGTCTTCGTCCCGCCATGCCCCCTCCTAGCATGTGTGATAAAGGTTATTATCATATACTAAGCAAGTTGTTCATGATCACGCCCTCTGAATCGGGGTCGGCGTCGACTCCCGCTCAATGACGCCAGCTCGCGTGATGCGCGTCGTCCGAAGCGTGTCGGCGCCTCGGTTCCGAACCTCGAAGGTCACGTAATTGATCTCTTCCGGGTTACCGCCGAAGCAATCGTGAAACGCCTTGAGGATTTGAACATCATCGATCGCTTGCGCGGGCGGATGCGGATTGTTGCGCGCGGCGGCGATCGTTGACGGAAAGACGTAAACGCACGGGGGCGGAAGTCGGAACGGGCCGACTGTCGTCGACCGCCGCGGATCAGCGGCGAGCTTTGGACAGGGACGCCCGATCGTGCCGCACACCATGTCCCAGACGATCAACCCGTCAACGCGCTCTGCGAACGGAAAATGATCTCCGCGCTAAGGCGCGTGTGGATGCCCGACCATACGTTGTGACGCGGATCGGCGCCGGGATTGGTGCAAACGCTCCAGATGATAAATTCCTGAGCATGTGGCGGGCGCTCGAAGATGTTCGTGTTGTTGCCGTCCAGACAGCCTTTCAGCTCGATGACGGCAACGCGGCCGGTCGGCAATCGGATCGAATAATCGTGTCGGTTGGAATCGCCGGCTGACGTCCAGTCGGCGATGAAGCCGCCGTCCTGCATATGATTGAGTACGCGGAAGACGAAATCCCGCTTTTCGCGCATGGTGGCGGAGAATTGACCGCGAATGCGCTCGATCGCGCCGCGAAACAGACCGCTGTTATAGAATTCTTGCTCCGTGAGCCCATGCATCCCCAATTTGTGGGCTTCAACCTTCAGGGTCTCGGCATAGTCCTCAATGCGGCGCCGCAACTCCTCGTTTTGCTCGCACGGAATGACGTTCATGCAGCCGCCTTGGCACGCCGCTTTTGCTGCGACAAGATCGGCTCAAACAGATGCCTCGCGAGGTGGCGCACGGCGGGAACGACAACGCCATCGCCTGTGAGATGGTAGGCCTCATTGTAATTTTCGGGTAGCTCGTAATCGTCGGGAAGCCCCATAAGCCGCGCGGTCTCGCGCCCCGAGATCAATCGTGACCGCACCTTTTGGCCTTCGACCACAAGAATGAGTTGTCGGCTTGATCCGCCCGCCGGCGTCCGGAGACATCCGGCGACATCGTCAAAGCGAATTTCGGCTCGCTGCACCTTGCGCCCGCTCTCATTATGGCGCGTGCGTTTGTAGATCGCCCCGATCAATCGCCGCTTAGCCTTCTTCGCCTCGTCGACTTTGGCGCGATTCACTTCGCTCATCATGGCGAGGAGCCGCTGTGTCTCGCTCGCCGTGCGCCAATCGACGTCCGCTGGATCATCCTCGATAAGATCGGCAAAGCTCGTGTTGCGCGGCGGCGGTGTGGGAAGCGACCACCAGACCCAATTTCGCCTCTGCCTGGCGGGAATGTTCTCATAAGCGGTGCGAAGGCCACGCGAGTGCCACATGGCCGAGGGCTCGGGCTCAATCAGGCCGGCCGGAATCTCGATGTCGTTGCGAATGCCGACGATGAACAGGCGCGGTCGTGACTGCGGCACAAAATGCGCAGCGTCGATAACGAGGGCGCCAAACGAGTAGTCCTCCTTTTCAAAGGCAGAGCAGATGGCGGCGAAGTCTTTGCCGCCATGCGATGTCAGCGTGCCGCAGACATTTTCCAGAGCGATGATGCGCGGGGCGCGATCCTCGACGATAAGGTCCTGCATCAGACTCCAAAAGGGCCAGAACGTGCCGGAGCGATCCCCTCTGAGGCCGGCGCCGCCGCCGGCAAGCGAAAGGTCCTGACATGGAAATGACGCCCATGCGAGGTCGACCTGACCGGGCAGGTCGTGAACCGCAAGCGTCTTCACGTCGGCCGTGCGGAGTGTTCCGTTTCCCCAATTGCGACGATAGACGGCACTTTTCTTGTGATCGAAATCGTTGGCGAAGCGGCAACGCCAGTTTGTAGACCCGAGCCCGGCTCGCACCATGCCGCCGCCGGCGAAGAATTCGTAGAATTCAAACACGGGCACCTCCAACGCGTTGTCGCAGCGCTCGCGCACTTTGATCGCGCTCCAGTTTTTCGAGGATCGCTTCGGTGATCCATGTGTTGCGCGAGATGCTGCCGGCGCGGCGCAAGCGCACAGCGTCGATGGCTTCCCACGTTTCAGGATCAAGCCGGAGACTCTGTCGAGCGCGCAGATCGCGATTGGAGGTGGTGACTTTGAACATGATTCGTATGTTGGCGCCACTTCGGCGCCAAAATCAAGAACGTTTATAGAACGTTCCCGCGTCTAATCTCCGAGCGAAGCGACCTCGCTTGCGGCCCTAGCGGGAAAGCCGGCGACTACGGGGCCTGACTTTTGCGCCTGATTTATGCACGTAGCAACGCATTGAATAATAAGCGAGTTTGGTTTGTTCCAAAACTCTTAAATTTTGCCGCAGCGGCTTGTGGTAGCTGGATGACGCCACTAAAACTGTGTCGCGTATCGTAGGCGGGGTAACTCTGAAAGATAGATTTAGCCCCATGTCCAAAAGAATTGACAAGTCGTGGGTGGTGTTCGCGAGCGTTGAGAATGACGACCACGGAAAGTGCGTGGATATTTTTTATCGCCCTGACGGCACTTTTGGATTTGAAGAATTTCGGCGAGATGTTGAAGACGCCGGTG
>NZ_JBKQOT010000451.1:0-3011 GCF_052145395.1 Roseiarcus sp. | reverse complement strand
TTTGCCGTGACTGCGGCGGCGGATTTCAGGGCGAGGCGGCGGCGCCAGACGCCGGCCCATGCCGGGTCGGATTTGGCGACGGAATCGAGCGTGGAAAGCGCCGCGCCGGCGAAAAACAGGGCCTCGGCCTCGGAATTCTCGCGCAAAGACCCGCTCAGGCGCGCCCAGGCGGGCGCCCGAAGCGGTTCGGAGGGGACGAGCTCGGCGCGAATCTTCGTCGCAACCGTACCCGACGGCGGCGCTTATGGCCACCGCGGGGCGACGAAAGCGCCCCACCTGTCGACGGCATTCGATGTCCGATAACCTTGCCATATCAGACATTTATAGTATTGATCAGAATGCTCACGTTAGTTATGCAACCAGCGAAGCCGCAACGCGTCGGCGACACCAATATTCGGACCGAATCTCTCGTCATTCGACGCGCGAGCACGGAAGCCGATGTGCGGTTTTCGACTTGATGCGGGGAAGGCGGCCACCTGAGCCAGTCACGTCTCTCAGACGTTTGCTAGCCGCGGTTCGGGAGCGGATCCTAGCCGATTTCCGCAGATTTTCTTCGCGAGCTTCTCGCTCTCGACCCTACGTAAAGGGCACCCTATCGTTCACGCCAAGGACAATGGTCGAGAGGAGACCGATGCTTCGACAGATCGTGATTGAGGCCGAAACACCTGCGGTTCTCGAACGATGTTTCGTCTACGCTTGAACGTAAGCATGCGCTCGATGCCCACTGATCCGCTCTCGTCGCAATCGGCGTAGGCGCCTCGGCCGCCGTCGACGAAACGGGTGCCGCGCGCTGCGACGGCCTCGCTTCGATGGTGGAGTTCGGCGCCGATCCGGGGGGCCGACTTCACATAATCCTTAGCGGCGCCAAGTCCTGAGCGCGCTCATAGTTCATTCAGATGGTTCTTGCCACGAGCAAATCGCGAGAGTTTCCACTTCTGGAGACGTCAATCGGACGAGGCGGACGCGCGCGCAAAGTTTTCGAACCTCGCTTCCCACCGGTGGCTGGCACGCGCCCTGCGCTAATGGACAGGGTCGAGCACGACCACCGGTATCTTTCGCTCGGTCTTCAGCTGATAGTCCGCATAGGGGGGCCAAAACTCGAGCGCCTTTTTCCACAGCCGGGCTCGCTCCTCGTCCGTCGCTGTCCTAGCCCGCGCCCTGACCTTCTTGGTCCCGACCTGAAGCTCGACATCCGCATTGGCGAGGATGTTGCGGTACCACCCGGGGTGTTCGGGCGCGCCGCCTTTCGAGGCGACGATGAAGTAGCTGTCGCCGTCCGTTCCGTAAAACAGCGGAAGTATGAACTTGTCGCCGGACTTGCGGCCGGTGGTGGTCAGCAGCAGCGCCGGCGCCGTGATCTCACCCTTCCCTTGCACGTTTATCTTGTACATGTGTCCGTCGGTTCCGCCGCTCGCGATATAGCGCTTCGCGTGCTCGACCACCCAGTTCGGTAGGTTCGGAGCGAGTTTCGTTTCAGACATCTGACCCTCCTGTAGAGCTACCGGGAGTGTAGCGCCGCGCAGCCGATCGGCCAATGCTGCGGACCAAAACGCTTCCGCGCGAAAAGATCCACGCACGCAAAGGAAAGAGCGCTACCGTGGGAGAGCCCGAGTAGGCTTCGTTGTGCTATCGTGGAGCCCCGCTTAGGTTGAGCCTATCCCGTAAGGCTGGGCGCAGTCGGAACGTGATGTCAGAACGCACGCGATGAGGAGGACGGTCATGGTGGAAATCCCCGATGCGTATCTGGATCTCCTGCAGCAGAAAGTGAGCTTCGCCAATCTGGCGACAATCATGCCGGACGGGACGCCGCAAGTCACGCCGGTATGGTTCGATTACTCGAACGGCAAGATCAGGATCAATTCGGCCAAGGGCCGGGTGAAAACGCGCAATATGCGGGAAGGCGCGCCGGTGGCGCTTTCGATACTCGACCCCGACAATCCCTATCGCTACATCCAGATCCGCGGTCGGGTCGAGCACGTGACCGAGGACGGCGCATCGGCGCACATTGATTCCCTTGCCAAGAAATATCTCGGGAAAGACAAATACCCTTTCGCCCAACCTGGCGAAGTGAGAGTTCTTTTTGAAATCGAGCCCGCCGCCGTGCAGGCTTCGGGCTGACCGGCGATCTCATCTCACAAGAGGTCGGCAACCGCGTCGCGATAACGGACCAGGGCGGCCAGATGGCCCTGCAACGACCGGGACGCAATGCGCCGGTGATGGTTCCGGTGAAATGAGCTGTTGAGCGTGACGTGAGTCACGCCTGCGTTCTTCCAGAACTTGAATTCATCGCGCCAACTCGCCGCGTCGCCGGCAGCGGTTGAGACCCAGACCTCGATTCCGAGACTCGCGGGGTCGCGACCCTCCTGTTCGGCATAGGCTCGGAGCTTTGCGAATTCCGCCTCGGCCGAGCCGTCAGCGGGGTAGGCCAACATCATCCATCCGTCACCCCATTTCGCGATACGCCGGAGCGTCAGATCGTGATGCCCCCCGAACCAGATCGGCACGCGCCGCGTGATCGGCAGCGGATTGATGCCGGCGTCATCGATCCGATGCCACTCCCCTTCAAAGCTCACATGCGACTCGGCCCATAGGGCTTGCATGACGCGCACCTGCTCCTCGGACCGCCGTCCCCGATTGTGACAATCTTCATTCAGACCGACGAACTCCACCTCGTTCCAACCGATCCCGACCCCTAGCCGAAACCGGCCGCCGCTCAGTACGTCAAGGCAGGCGGCCTGCTTGGCGACCAGCACGGTCTGTCGCTGGGGCAGGATGAGGACTTGTGTCGAGAAGCCGATTCTCGTCGTGCAACCGCTAAGGAACCCGAGCAGGACGAATGGATCGTGGAAGAGATCGGCCGAAGTGTTTCGCGCTCCCCAGTCGGGCCGGCTCGCGACATTGACTCCTAAAACGTGATCGGGGGCCGCGAGGTGATCGTAGCCGGCCGTCTCCGCCGCCTGGGCAAACACCCGGACCGTCGCAGGATCGCCGCCGATATCGGACAAAGGCAG
>NZ_JBKQOT010000450.1:0-14089 GCF_052145395.1 Roseiarcus sp. | reverse complement strand
GCTCGGCGAGCCACTTCACCACATAGCCGAGCCGGACGACGTAGCAGCCGTGGTTGTGGAACGTCCGCGGGACCAGAAAGTCCGGCACGCGCCGCGACCCCGTCGCCGTCAGGAGCAAAACGTCGTCGCTCATCACAGGTTGGTTGAGCGGCGCGCCGCGCTCTTTCCAGTCGGGAAAAAGCTCCGTCAGCGCCCGGGGGTCCATAACCGCCCAGGAAAGGATGTGCGCGCCCGGCTCCGAGCCCTTTTCCAGCACGATGACCGAGAGATCTGCATTGAGCTCTTTCAGGCGGATCGCGGTCGCAAGCCCGGCCGGGCCGGCGCCGACGACCACCACGTCATAGGCCATCGCCTCTCGCGGCCCGAATTTTTCGACAATTTCTTTCGGCGTCATTGTTGCCTCGTCCTCATACCGTCCCACGACTCCCGCCCGACGACCCGCCACTGCATCTGCTAGCGCCTTTCGGGGAGGCGCTGTTTTGGCCTGTCACGAGATAATAGTTCAGTGCTAAACTATTTTCCAGAGCCGTCCTCGCGTCGACTCGGACGCCTCGTCCGAGGACGCGTTCGATCCCGCGGTCAATGAGCCTGTGGCGGAGCAAAGTCCAATTGGGGATGTCCCGCAGAGGCCAATTTCAATAAGGAATTCAGATGATCCGGCATCTGGGGCCATGGCGTTTCCCTCCCCGTCGCCCGTCGATGGCGATCAAGTTCGGACGACAATGTCCCTTGCCGTAGCATCTCGCGCAACCTGAACTTCTGGATTGCCAGAGGGCGGCGCGGCGACCTCGCCCTGCTCAAGATCCACGCCTGTTACGAGCAAATTCTCGCGGACTTCTCGATCAAAGATCGCGGCCCACATCTGCACTATCTGTTGACGATGATGGAAAACATGCAGCGCGTGGACGACGCCGGAGCGGAAGCGGTAGTGAACGGGTGGAAGTGTCGATGCGCGCGGCGCCAAAGGAGATTCACCAATGACGACCTTGACGCTGAAGGATCAAACCCTCCTCAAGGACAAATGCTACGTCGCCGGCGAGTGGATCGGCGGCCCGGCTACGATCGCCGTCACCAATCCCGTCGACGACAGCGTCGTCGGCCATGTCCCCAAGCTCGGCGCGGCGGAGACGCGGCGCGCGATCGAGGCCGCGGAAAAGGCCCAGAAGCTGTGGGCGAAAATGACCGCCAAGGAGCGCGCCGCCATATTGCGCAAGTGGTTCGCCCTGATGATGGACAATCAGGAGGACCTCGCGCGCATCATGACCGCCGAGCAGGGCAAACCCCTCGCCGAGTCGCGCGGCGAGATCGCCTACGGCGCCTCCTTCATCGAGTTCTTCGCCGAGGAGGCCAAGCGCATCTACGGCGAGACGATCCCCTCGCCCTGGCCCCATTCGCGCATCATCGTGATCCGGCAGCCGCTCGGCGTCGTCGCCGCGATCACGCCCTGGAACTTCCCCAACGCCATGATTACCCGCAAGGCGGGACCGGCGCTCGCCGCCGGCTGCGCCTTCGTCTGCAAGCCGGCGGGGGAGACGCCCCTGTCCGCGCTGGCGCTGGCGGAGCTCGGCGAGCGCGCCGGCCTTCCGCCCGGCGTCTTCTCGGTCCTCACCGGCTCTTCGCGCGAGATCGGCGGGGAGATGACCTCGAACCCGATCGTCCGGGGCCTCACCTTCACCGGCTCGACCGAGATCGGCCGCGTGCTGATGGCGCAGTGCGCCCCGACCATCAAGAAGCTCGGGCTCGAGCTCGGCGGCAATGCGCCGTTCATCGTCTTCGACGACGCCGACCTCGACGCGGCGGTCGAGGGCGCCATGGCCTCCAAATACCGCAACGCCGGCCAGACCTGCGTCTGCGCCAACCGGCTTCTGGTCCAGGACGGCGTCTACGACGCGTTCGCCGCGAAACTCGCCGAGGCGGTCAAGAAGCTCCAGGTCGGCGACGGCTTCGAGGCCGGCGTCACCACCGGGCCGCTGATCAACGAGGCGGCGGTGACCAAGGTCAAGAGCCATGTCGCGGACGCGGTGTCGAAGGGCGCGAAGATTGTCGTCGGCGGCAAGGCGCTCGGCGGCAATTTCTTCGAGCCGACCGTGCTCGCCGGCGTGACGCCAAGCATGGCGGTGGCGCGCGAGGAGACGTTTGGGCCGGTCGCCCCGCTCTTCCGCTTCAAGACCGAGGAGGAGGCGATCGCCATGGCGAACGCCACCGAATTCGGCCTCGCCTGCTATTTCTACGCCCGCGACATCGGCCGCGTCTGGCGCGTCGCCGAAGGTCTGGAATACGGCATGGTCGGCATCAACGAGGGCATCATCTCGACCGCCGAAGCGCCGTTCGGCGGCGTGAAGGAGAGCGGAATCGGCCGCGAAGGCTCCCGCCACGGCGTGGAGGAATATGTCGAACTGAAGTACATGCTGATGGGAGGGCTCGCGGCGCGCTAGGCAAGACGTCCGCGTGGCGTCCCTCCCCTCAAATCGCCCGCGCGCAAGTCCGCCGTAAACGTTGTCGCGCTCGGCTGCCGCGGTTTCGGCAATTGCACGCCGAGGGCGCCTGGTTTAGCATTCCGACGAATATGGAGACCGGGCGGTGACGGGCGGAGTCTTCATCAGCTATCGGCGTGACGATTCGGCTGGATACGCGGGGCGGATCTTCGACCGCCTGTCGAGCCGCCTGGGACACGACGCGGTGTTCTTCGACGTCGATACGATCCAACCCGGTCGCGATTTCGTCGAGGTCCTGTCGGAACGCGTCGGCGCGTGCGACGCGCTCATCGCGATCATCGGCAAACAGTGGATCGCGAGCGCCGACGGCGAAATCCGGCGGCGCCTCGACGATCCCAACGACTTCGTCCGAATCGAGATTGAAGTGGCGTTGAAGCGCAATGTTCCCGTCATTCCGGTGCTTGTCGACGGCGCGGCGATGCCGCGGGCGGATCAGTTGCCGGATGGCCTGAAGACGCTGGTCCGCCGGCAGGCGGTCGAGATTTCCCACGCCCGCTTCGATTCGGACGCCGAGCGGCTGACGGACGCGCTCGCGGAGATCGAGGGCCAGCCTTTCCAGAGAACGGCAATCGCGGCTCAGCCCGCATCCGTAACGCCGGAAACGCTTCCACGAGCAACGCCTGCCGAGGCCACGGCTGCCGCGAACCGCGCGCCACAGACGAGCGCCGACGCGGCCGCCTCGGCTCCTCTCCCGCGCGCGAAGCCAGGACGTCTGCCCCTCGTTCTGGTTGCCGTGGCGCTCGTCCTGGTCGCCGCTGCAGCGGCGTGGTTTTTCGCCCAACGCGGCGCGAGTCCTGAGCAGAAAACGGCAGCCGCCGCTGCGTCCGGTTCGAGCCTGGCGGCCGTGGCGCCGCCGTCGAATGGGACCGCAGTTCCAAACGCGGCTCCCCCGGCCTCCGCCAACGGCTCCCCGGCTGCGGTGGCCCCTGCCAGCGTCTCGCCGGCCGCAGTCGACGACTCCCCCGATGCCGCTCCTGCCACAGACTCGCCTGCCACAGACTCGCCCGCCAGTGTCTCGCCGGCCAAGCCCGCCGAGCTCAACGGCTGGATCAGCCGCGATGACTTTGCCGCCGAGTTCAAAAAGGAGGCCGCCAACGGCAATTATCCGGACTCCCTTTCAGCCAAATGCGAGGATGGCGTGGTAAAGATGCGCGCCCACTGGAGCTCCCGACCGCGAGGAATGACGTGGCTATTTTTCGCGTTAGGCGATGACGGTTTCCAGGCAAAGAACACGGAGCTGACCGGACGCGGCTTTGTGCTGCAATACGACAATGCGTTCAAGAACTGCGAGGGCCACTCGCGCCACCAGGCGCTCTGGACGAAGAACCAATAACGGCGCGAGGCTGTCGCGTCGCCTTCGCCGTGGCGGAAGAGCGACAGCCACGAACGCTCAGTACCGGTACGTCTCCGCCTTAAACGGCCCGTTCTGCGGCACGCCTAGGTAATTCGCCTGCTCGGGCGTCATCTTGGTGAGCTTGGCGCCGACCTTGGCAAGGTGGAGCGCGGCGACCTTCTCGTCGAGGTGCTTGGGCAAAGTGTAGACCTGCTTGCCGTACTGGCCGGGCTTGGTGAAAAGCTCGATCTGGGCGAGCGTCTGGTTGGTGAAGGAGGCCGACATCACGAAAGAGGGATGGCCGGTGGCGTTGCCCAGATTGACCAGGCGGCCTTCCGAAAGCAGGAGAATTTTCTTGCCGTCGGGAAATTCGATCTCGTCGACCTGCGGCTTGACGTTGTTCCACTTGTAGTTGCGTAAGCTCGAGACCTGGATCTCCGAGTCGAAGTGGCCGATGTTGCAGACGATGACGCGGTCGCGCATCTGGCGCATGTGATCGAGGGTGATGACGTCAATGTTGCCGGTGGCGCTGACGAAGATGTCGGCACGCGGCGCGGCGTCTTCCATGGTCGTGACTTCATAGCCCTCCATCGCCGCCTGCAGCGCGCAGATCGGGTCGACCTCCGACACCAGCACGCGGCAGCCGGCGTTGCGGAGCGAGGCGGCCGAGCCCTTGCCGACGTCGCCGAAGCCCGCGACCATCGCGACCTTGCCGGCCATCATCACGTCGGTGCCGCGGCGGATGCCGTCGACGAGCGACTCGCGGCAGCCGTAGAGGTTGTCGAATTTCGACTTGGTGACGCTGTCGTTGACGTTGATCGCCGGCCACAAAAGCTTGCCCTCCTTGGCCATGACATAGAGGCGATGCACGCCCGTCGTCGTTTCCTCGGTGACGCCGCGGATCGACTCTCCATTCTTGGCGTACCAGCCGGGCTTGTCCTTGAGCCGCGCCTTGATCGCGGCGAACAGCACCTCCTCCTCCTCGTTGGTCGCCTTGTCGAGGAAGGCCGTGTCGCCCTGCTCGGCGCGGAGGCCCAAGTGGATGAGCAGCGTCGCGTCGCCGCCGTCGTCGAGGATCATGTTCGGCGCGCCGCCGTCGGCCCAGTCGAAGATGCGGTGGGTGTAGTCCCAGTAGTCCTTGAGGCTCTCGCCCTTGATCGCGAACACCGGCGTGCCGGAGGCGGCGATGGCCGCAGCGGCATGGTCCTGGGTCGAATAGATGTTGCACGACGCCCAGCGGACGTCGGCGCCCAGCGTTTTCAGCGTCTCGATCAGGACCGCCGTCTGGATGGTCATGTGGAGCGAGCCCGCGATGCGCGCGCCCTTGAGCGGCTGGGCGGCGGCGTATTCGGCGCGCGTCGCCATCAGGCCCGGCATTTCGGTCTCGGCGATCGCGATCTCCTTGCGCCCGAAAGCGGCAAGGCCGATGTCGGCGACGGCGTAATCGGCGGCTTTGGTCATTGCGTCCTGTCCCGTTTGACGTTCGGCCGCTCCCTTACCAGCGGCCGGCGCATGGCGCAATAAACATATAAGCAAATCTTTATATCATTGCCACGCCACCCGCCCGATCCACCCAAGGATGCGGTAGCGCAACGGCGCATCGATTCCGGTGCGACCAATTTGTCCAAATTGTTTATCTGGGCGCGCGGCGAACGCGTGCTATAAACCGGCAAGCAAGAAGCGCGCCGCGGTTCACGGCGTGGGTGCAGCAAAAGCAAGGGTGCAATGGCGCTTTCGGCCAAACTGACGATGCGGCAGGGTCAGACGATGGTTCTGACGCCGCAACTGCTTCAGGCGATCAAGCTGTTGCAGATGCCGAACTTGGAGCTTTCCGCCTTCATCGAGAACGAGCTTTCGAGCAATCCGCTGCTCGAGCGGGCCGAGGAGCACGAGGGCCGCGAGGCCGAACGGCTCGAAGGTCCGCCGGAAGCGCCGGCCACGGATCGCCCCGTCGAGCCCGGCGACTGGGCGTCCGAGTCGCTGGAGACCGACCGGACGGCGATGGAAGCCAATCTCGGCACCGAGGTCGAGAACGCTTTCGAGCCGGACCGCACCGTGCCCGCGGCGGAGACGCCGCTCGGCGAGGGGCTCTCGACCGGGTCCTGGGCCGGAGTCGGCGGCGGGTCGGGCTCGGGCGAGGCCCCCGACCTCGAGGCCTACGTGTCCGAGACCCCCTCGCTGCAGGAACACCTCGACCGCCAGGCCGGCGTCATCCTGGTCGATCCGTCCGAGCGCATGATCGGCGTCGCGCTGATCGACGGGCTCGACGAGGCGGGCTATTTCATCGGCTCGCTGGAGGAAATCGCCGAACGACTCGGAACGACCCGGGAAGCCGTTGAGGCGGTGCTCATGAAGTTGCAGACGCTCGAGCCGACGGGCGTGTTCGCCCGCAACCTCGCCGAGTGCCTCGCGCTACAGTTGCGCGAGCGCGACCGTTTCGATCCCGCCATGGAGGCGATGATCGCCAACCTGCCCGCGCTGGCGCGACGCGACTTTCCCCTGCTTCGCAAGGTCTGCGGCGTCGACGACGAGGATCTCGCCGACATGATCGCGGAAATCCGGCGCCTCGAGCCGAAGCCCGGCCGCGCCTTCGGCGACCCGCCGGGCGCGCCCGCCATCCCCGACGTCTTTGTCGTCGCCGCGCCCGACCGGACATGGCGCGTCGAACTCAACAGTCAGGCGCTGCCGCGCGTGCTGGTCAACGAGACCTACGCCGCGGTCATCCGGCGCGGCGCGAGCCGCGACGAGGACAAGCAATACGTGTCCGCCCAGCTTCAGTCGGCGAACTGGCTGACCAAGAGCCTCGAGCAGCGCGCGCGCACCATTCTCAACGTGGCGAGCGAGATCGTGCGGCGGCAGGACGCCTTTTTGGTCGAAGGCGTGTCGGCGCTGAAACCCTTGAACCTGAAGATGATCGGCGAAGCGATCGGGGTGCACGAATCGACCGTCTCGCGCGCCACGGCGCACAAGTTCATCCAGACGCCCCGCGGCCTGTTCGAGATGAAATACTTCTTCACTGCCGCGATCCCCTCCACCGACTCGACCCAGTCTCACTCGGCGGAGGCTGTGCGGCAGCGCATACGACAAATGATCGACGAGGAGGATCCGGAGGACGTCCTGTCCGACGACGGCATCGTCGAACGGCTTCGCAGGGCCGAGATCGTCGTGGCGCGCCGCACCGTGGCGAAGTACCGCGACAGTCTCAAGATTCCGTCCTCGGTCGAGCGGCGCAAGCTGAAGATGTCGCCGATCGGCGCTCTGCGAACGCGGAGCGATTCTGTTCAGGTCGAGGCGTGAACCTCATTTGCTGCGCCGAAACAACATGATGCGCCGGCGATTGACACGGCCGCGGCAGGCTCCTAACGCTAATTTCGGGAGGATCGCTTGCGATGTCCCCGGCGAAGCGGGGCGAAGGAGAGAGCGCCAGCTGGCGCAGGGACGAGCGGCGGCGATGAGGCGCGCGGCTCGCCGAAAGAACAAGGCCAATAACCGATGACTGTGAGAGTAACCGGCAAGAACCTCGACGTCGGGGAATCTTTGCGGCAACACGTGTTGGACAAAGTGGAGGGGATGGTCGCCCGCTACTTCAACGGAACGGTGAGCGGGCACGTGGTGATCGCCCGTGAGGGTTCCGGATATCGTTCGGACTGCACGCTGCGGCTGAGCTCCGGCGTAAGTCTGCACGCCGAGGGCGCGGCGCACGAACCCTATCCCTGTTTCGAGCACGCCGCCGACAAGATCGAGGCGCGGCTCAGGCGCTACAAGCAGCGCCTCAAGGGCCGTTCGGGAACCCCCGAGATCATGGTTCCGGCGCAGGGCGAAGGCACCGTTACCAATTATGTGGTCGAGGCGCCGTCAGACGACGTGGAGCCGGCCGGGGGCTTTAATCCGGTGGTCGTCGCCGAGGGAACGGAGGCGCTCAAGTCGCTATCCGTCGCATCGGCGGTCGCGGAGCTCGACCTCACGGGCGCGCCGGTCGTGGTGTTCGCGCACGCGGGGAGCGGGCGAGTGAACATCGTTTATCGGCGCCGGGATGGAGCGATAGGGTGGCTGGATCCACGCTGACGGCGATCGACGGGGGCAAGGACGGCCGCCGAACATCTAGGACGGATATGTCGCTATCCCAACTCATCAAACCGGACGCCGTGCTCCCGGCCCTGCGGGTCAACGGCAAGAAGCAGGCGCTCCAGGAGATGAGCGAGCGCGCCGCGGCCGTCTCCGGCCTCCCGGCGCGGGAGGTGTTCGACGCCCTCCTTCAGCGGGAGCGGCTGGGCTCGACCGGGGTGGGCGACGGCGTCGCGATCCCCCATGGCAAGCTCGCCAAATGCGACCAGATCTTTGGTGTGTTCGGGCGGCTCGAGCGCGCCATCGACTTCGAGGCGCCCGACGGGCTGCCTGTCGACCTGATCTGCATGCTGATCGCTCCGGAATCGGCCGGCGCCGACCACCTCAAGGCGCTGGCGTCGATCGCGCGCCTGTTGCGCAATGCGGCCATCGCCTCGCAACTGCGCGCCACCCGCGACCCCGCGGCGCTCTATGCGCTGCTCACCATGGCGCCGGCGTCGAACGCCGCCTGAACGAACCGGAGATGAGGCCCGTGAAAGCTCGCGTCGTCGTCACGCTGAAGGGCGGTGTGCTCGATCCGCAAGGCAAGGCGATCGAGGGCGCACTGAAGTCGCTGTCGATCGACGGCGTGACCGCCGTGCGCCAAGGCAAGGTGTTCGACATCGAGATCGAGGGCGACGACCGCGACGGCGCGCGGAAAACGCTGAGCGAAGCTTGCGAGCGGCTGCTCGCCAACACGATCGTCGAGAACTACGCAATCGAGATCGCCTGACCACCGATGAAGTCCGCCGTCATCCTCTTTCCCGGCTCGAATCGCGAACAGGACGCCGCCCGCGCCATCCGCGAGGCTTCCGGCCGCGCGCCCGCCATCGTATGGCACGCCGATCCCGAGCTGCCCCCGGGGACCGACCTCGTTGTCCTGCCCGGCGGCTTCTCCTACGGCGACTATCTTCGCTGCGGCGCCATCGCGGCGCGCTCGCCCATCATGCGCGCGGTGGCGCGCCACGCCGAGCGCGGCGGCCTCGTGCTCGGCATTTGCAACGGCTTCCAGATCCTGTGCGAGGCGGGTCTGCTGCCGGGCGTGCTGATGCGCAACGCCAGCCGCCGCTTCGTGTGCAAGATGCAGCACCTCCGCGTCGAGAACGCGACGACGCCATTCACCCGCGGCTACGCCGAAGGTCAGGTGGTCAAGTTCGCCATCGCCCACGGCGAGGGGAATTTCGAGGCCGACGACGCGACTCTCGAGGCGATCGAGGGCGCGGGACAGGTCGCCTTCCGCTACTGCGACGCCGCCGGGCGGGTCGACCAGGCCGCCAATCCCAACGGAGCCGAGCATAACATCGCCGGCGTGTTCAACCGCCGGTTCAACGTGCTCGGCCTGATGCCGCACCCGGAGAACCTGATCGACCCTCTGGTCGGCGGGATCGACGGGCGGCCGCTGTTCGCGGCGCTGGCCGCCTAAAGCGACGACTTGTTCACAGGAATTTACCGGAATCGCGCAAGAACTTTGCGGATGGCGGCGCGTTGTCACACTGCGTAAAGCTGTTCTCGCCATGATGGGAGGATTCGGAGACGAAGGGATCACGATGGATTCGCTCGACAGGCTTTTCTCCGGAGTGCTCGAGGCGCGGGACCGCAGCCCTTCGGAGTCGCGCACCTCGAAGCTGTTCCGCGACGGCGTGCAGAAGATGGCCAAGAAGTTGGTCGAGGAGGCGATCGAGGTCGGCCTCGACGCCGTGCAGATGAACCGCGAGTCGGTCGTCCTCGAAAGCGCCGACATGCTCTACCACCTCGCCGTCATCTGGGCGGAGTGCGGCGTGACGCCCGGAGAGGTGATGAGCGAGATCGACCGGCGCGAGCGGATGTACGGCATCGCCGAGAAACTGCCGAAACACGCCGGCGCCGCCCAGATTCGGCGCATGACCCAGTTCGGCGCTCGCCGCAAGACCGCTTCCTGATCGGCCCATGAGCGGCCGGGCCGTCCCCCTCACATGACCGTCGGGTTTTGCGCCCCGTCCATCGAAAGAGTCGTCCCCGTCACATAGGAAGCCTTCGCCGAAGCGAGGAACAGGACGGCGTCGGCGATCTCGCCCGGGCTCGCGGGCCGTCCCATCGGGATTTTCGCCAGCGCCCGACGGCGCGCCTCCTTAAGATCGACGCCGGCGAGCCGCGCGTCGGCCGCAAGCCCTTCGGCCACGCGCTCGGTTTCCGTGAGCCCCGGGCTTACGCCGACGACCCTGACCCCGCTCGCTGCATAGGCGGCGCCAAGGCCGGCGGTCGCCAGCATCAAGGCGGCGTTGGCCGACCCGCCCGCGAGATGGGTCGGCGAGGCCGCCTTGCCGCCCACGCCGATGACATTGACGATGACGCCTCGCCCGCGCGCCGCCATGCGCTTCACCATCGGGTCGATCACGTTGATGTAGGAGAAGAATTTCGCGTCGAACGCCTCCCGCCAGACTGCGGGGGCCAGATCGGGCGGCGGCGTCCGGCGGGCGGCGCCGGCCGAGTTGACCAGCACGTCGATGGGGCCGAGCCGCGCTTCGACCGCATCGACCATCGCCGCCGCGGCGTGGGCGTCGGCGCAATCGGCGGCGAACCCGGCGGCGCCGGGCAGCGACGCCAGCGCCCGGTCGATGTTCGCCTGCGCCCGGGAGCAGACGGCGAGGCGCGCCCCCTGGCGAGAAACGCCTCGGCGCAGGCGAGCCCGATCCCCTTGGAGCCCCCGGTGACGAGCACGACCGTATCCCGGAGGCCCAGATCCATCGGCGCTCTCCGGTCAGCCGAGGTGCTTCTTGAAGAACGCGATCGCTCGCGACCAGGCGAGCTCGGTCGCATGGCGGTCGTGGACGGACGCCCGCTGCTCGTTGGCGAAAGCGTGGTCGGCGTCGTAGCGGAAGAATTCGAAGCTCTTGCCCGCCGCGTTCAGCCCCGCCTCGAAATCGTCGACCCGCGCCGGCGCGACCCAGTCGTCGCGGTTGGCGAAGTGCCCTTGCAGCGGGATCTTGACGTCGGCGGGCTTGACGTCGGCGGGCTTGACCGCCTCGGCCGGGGGCAGCCCGTAAAAGGTCACCGCGGCGGCAAATTCCGGAATGTGCGCCGCGCCGATGACCGTCACCCAACCGCCCATGCAGAATCCGGCGATGCCGACCTTGGCCCCGTTGCGCGCCAGGTATTGCGCGGCGCCGCGCACGGATTGCGACGTCGCATCCAAGAAGTCGAGCGACGACATCTCTTTCCCCGCCGCGTCGGCGTCGTGATAGGGCACGACCTTGCCGCCGTAGAGGTCGGGCGCGAGCGCGTCGCAGCCGGCCAGCGCAAAGCGGTCGACCATCGCCTTGATCTGCTCCGACAGACCCCACCATTCCTGGATCACCACCAGCCCCGGCGCATCGCCGGCGGCGGCGTTGGCCAGGTAGCCCTGCGCGTCGTGGCCGTCCGGACGCTTGAACGTGATGCTCACCCCCATGTCTCTCGCTCCACTCGATCTTTGCCGCCGCGCTCGGCCTTCGCCGACGCTAAAAAGCTATGGGCGGCTTTTGTCCGGATCAAGACCCGCCACGCCTCAGCCGAGCCGGCAGCCGTTGGTCATCAGCAGGATCGAATAGAGCGAACTCGTTCCGCAGATCAACAGACGGTTGCGCTTGGCGCCGCCGAAGGTCACGTTTGCGACCGTCTCGGGGACAAGAATCGTGCCGATCAGCGTCCCGTCCGGATCGAAGCATTGGACCCCCTCGTCGCAGCTCGTCCAGATCCGCCCCTCGCGGTCGACGCGGAAGCCATCAAACAGGCCTGATGTCGATTCGGCGAACACCTCCCCGCCCGTCACGCTCCTGCCGTCGGCCGCCACGGCGAATCGCCGGATGTGGCGTGGCCCGTTCTCCTTGTGGGTTGCGCCAGTGTCGGCGACATAAAGAACGCTCTCGTCGGGCGAGAAGGCGAGGCCGTTCGGCCGCAGCATGTCGTCGATGACGCGCTCGACCGCGCCGCCCGGGTCGACGCGATAGACGTAGCAGCCGTCGATCTCCGGCTCAGCCCGGTCGCCCTCGTTGTCCGAATCGATGCCGTAGGCCGGGTCGGTGAACCAGATCGAATCGTCGGACTTCACCACGGCGTCGTTCGGCGAATTGAGCCGACGACCCTGCCAGCGGTCGGCGACGACGGTGATCGAGCCGTCGATCTCGGTGCGCGTCACCCGCCGGGTCAGGTGCTCGCAGGTGACAAGCCGGCCCTGATTGTCGATCGTGTTGCCGTTGGAATTGTTCGACGGCGCCCGAAACACCGACACGTGACCGGAATCCTCGGCCCAGCGCAGCATGCGGTTGTTGGGAATGTCGGACCAGACGAGATACCGCCCGGCGGGAAACCAGGCAGGCCCTTCGCTCCAGACCGCGCCCGTCCACAGCCGCTCGAGCCGGACATAGCCGGCGAACAGCCGCTTGAATCGCGGATCGAGAACGAGAACGCCGGTCCCCTCGATCTGACCGAAAGACATGGCCTCGCCTCCCTCTCCGCGCGGCCCAGTTCGCCGCAGCGACATGAGCGTGGCCCAGTTTGGCCGTCGCGACAAGGGCGCAAGGCCCATTGCGACATTTCCGTGACGAAGTTGGAAATGTGACAGATACAAGAACTTGCGGAACAATGTTTCGTCCTCCACATTCCCTGCCATGAACGACTCGCCACAGCGCTCGCGTCTGGTCGCCGTTCTCGGTCCGACCAACACCGGCAAGACCCACCTCGCGGTGGAGCGCATGTTGGCCCATTCGTCCGGAATGATCGGCCTCCCGCTGCGCCTGCTGGCGCGCGAGATTTATGACAGGATCGTGAAGACGCGCGGGGCGAAGTGCGTCGCGCTCGTCACCGGCGAGGAGAAGATCGTCCCCGCCCATCCGCAGTATTTCGTCTGCACGGTCGAGGCGATGCCGCTCGACCGCAAGGTCGAGTTTCTGGCGGTCGACGAGATCCAGCTCTGCGCCGATCCCGAACGCGGACACGTCTTCACCCACCGCCTCATGCACGCCCGCGGCGTCCACGAGACCATGCTCATGGGCGCGGCGACCATGGTTCCCCTGGTCCGCCGCCTCTGCCCCAACGCGGAGATCCAGTTCCGCGAGCGCCTGTCGACTCTGAGCTACGCCGGCCCGAAGAAGCTGACCCGCCTGCCCCGGCGGAGCGCAATCGTGGCCTTTTCGGCCGACGCGGTCTACGCCATCGCCGAACTCATCCGCCGCCATCGCGGCGGCGCCGCGGTGGTGATGGGCTCGCTGTCGCCGCGCACCCGTAACGCCCAGGTCGGGCTCTTCCAGTCGGGCGAGGTCGATTTTCTGGTCGCGACCGACGCGATCGGCATGGGCCTCAATATGGACGTGGACCACGTCGCCTTCGCGGGCCTGCGCAAGTTCGACGGCCGCCGCACCCGTGGCCTCCTTTCCCAGGAGATCGGCCAGATCGCCGGCCGCGCCGGCCGTTTTCGCCGCGACGGCTCGTTCGGCGTGACCAGCGACGCCCCGGACCTCGACCCCGACATTGTGGCCGCCATCGAGGGCCATGTCTTTCCCGCCGTCCAGGGGGCGGAGTGGCGCAACGCCGAACTCGACTTCTCCTCGCTTCCGTGCCTGATGCGCTCGCTCGCCGCCCCGCCCCCGACCCAGGCGCTCAGGCTCAGCGAGGAGGCGCAGGACGAGATCACGCTGCGCCAGCTTTCGGTCGACGAACTGGTCGTCCGCCGCACCCGTGACCGCGCCAATCTGAAGCGCCTCTGGGAGGCGTGCCAGACCCCCGACTTCCGCAAGACCACGCAGGAAGAGCACACGCGCCTGATCGGCGGCCTGTTCGAGCACCTGACCCAGGGCGACCGACGCGTGCCGGAAGACTGGATGCAGGGCCAGTTCGCCGCGCTCGACCGAACCGACGGCGACATCGACGCCCTGCAGACCCGCCTCGCCCGGGTGCGCACCCTCGCCTATGTCGCCAATCGGTCGAACTGGCTCGCGGACCCGGCCGGCTGGCAGCACCGCGCCCGCGGCCTCGAGGACCGGCTCTCCGACACCTTGCACCAGTCGCTGATGCAGCGCTTCGTCGACCGCCGCACGAGCGCGCTCATGCGCTCGCTCCATCAGCACGCCGGGCCGGTGCTCGGCGGCATCGGCGCCGACGGCGAGGTGACGGTCGAAGGCCATGTTGTCGGGCGCCTGACCGG
>NZ_JBKQOT010000449.1:0-19097 GCF_052145395.1 Roseiarcus sp. | reverse complement strand
CGTCATGGCCGGGCTTGTCCCGGCCATCCACGCGATCACCGCACCTTCCCGTTAGGCGGCCGATAAAGTTGAATAGTCTAAGCGCATCGCAAATAGCGCCGGTGTTACGTGGATTTCCGGGAGAAGCCCGGCCATGACGGCTTTGGGCGCACCCGTTGAAGATGTCCGCATTCGTCCAGCCAACAGGTTACGCCGTAAGCGCCCATATGTTGTCGGCTCCTATGCCGCAGCTTTTTGAACGCGCGCCGGCCCCGAGCAGCATGTCGGCTGCGTCCGACGATGAAATGTCGACTTGGACATTGTGGACGGTACTGTTGCCGACGTTCAAGCGATTTTAGCATGACGATGGTGGCGTCAATCTCTTTGTTATCGGCCAGCCGGAACCTTGGCTCGACCGAGGAAAACGCTTTTCTGGAGCGATTCCGTTGACCTCCAAGACCTGTGCGATTGATCGCGAGACGACGACGCTCGTGGCGCCGGAATCAATGACCACCCGAGCGAGGACGGTTCCGTTGATCAACACGTCGACAGCGAGATTTTCGTTGCGGTCGATGAGGGGGATGATCCCTAACGGCAATGCGGCATGCGGCATCGGAGGGGCATCGATGACCGCCGTAACGCGCTGCCTGGAGTCTTCGTGACCGGCTGGCCAGTAGGTGTCCACGACGATCGTCACGACGCCCCACAATAGAGCGGTACAAATGAATGCGAGGACGAAAAGAATATAATGCATCATGCCCTCTTGCCCTGCCGGGCTTACCAGTGGCCGCGCGCGACGATAAACCGAGCGGACCAGACGTGCGGAGCATCTGAGCCGCTCAACTTGGGGTCGGGGAAGGGCGTCCGTCGGGAGACACCGCCTCTCACGAGCTGCCGCCGGCACATCCGCGATCGACACCATTGGACGGCGCGACCCCGCGACTGGAATCCCCTCGGGTTCGGCTTCTTCCCTCCGCCGGGCCGCGATCCTTTTTTGCGGTCGCCCGCAAATCGCCCTAACAGCATCAACAATTAGATATCGGGCCGAGGCGAGGGACAAGCGCGCGAAAGGGTGAGCTCCATCCTTCTTTCGAGGGTGAGGCAGCAACCGCGCGCATACTCGACGTCGACGGGCGCGAGGGCTCACTCGGCGATGAAGGGCGACGTCAAATGATCGCGCTGGGCGCGATCGCCGTTGGGGGCGACCATGCGGCCTTTTTCATGAACGTAGGCTCAACCGTAGATCGCCGGCTCTTTTTGGAAATCGTGTGAAAACAATCGCTTATAGGCCATCGGCCGCGCACCGGCGATCCGCCGCAGGCGCGCGGGCAAAGGCTTCGTCTATTTCGACGCCAAGGCCAGGCGCATCACGGATACGAGGGTTCTCGAGCGCATCCGCGCGCTCGTGATTCCGTCCGCCTGGACCGACGTCCGGATCTACCCCAGCGCCGCCGGCCACATCCAGGCCACCGGGCGCGACGCCGAGGGCCGCAAGCAATACCGCTACCACGCGGACTATCGCGCGGCGCGCGCCAGGCGAAGTTCGAGCTCATGCGTGAGTTCGCCAAGGCGCTGCCCGCCATTCGCGCCACGGTCGCCGAGCACATGGCGCTCAGCGGCCTGCCGCGGCGAAGGGTTCTGGCCACCGTCGTGCATCTCTTGGAGACGACGCTCATCCGGGTCGGCAACGACGAATACGCCAAGGCCAACCAGAGTTTTGGCCTCCCCACGCTGAGGTCAGATCATGTCGCGGTGGACGGCTCGGAAATCCGTTTCCAGTTCGCCGGCAAGAGCGGCAAGCAATGGTCGCTCGCCATGTGCGACCGACGGGTCGCCAGGATTTTGCGCGCCGGCCAGGAGTTGCCGGGGCAGGACCTCTTGCAATACTTCGACGAGGACAAGGAATTGCCCGGCGTCTCGTCGGACGACGTCAACGACTCTCTGCGCGAAATCGCCGGCTACGACGTCACCGCCAAGGACTTTCACACCTGGGCCGGCACGGTCATGATGGCGCGGCATCTCCATGAGGCGGAGGCGACGCAGAGCGAACGGCAGGCGAAGAAGGCGCTTCGCGCGGCGCTCGTCCCCGTGTGGCCGCGGCGCTCGGCAAAACCCCTACGATCTGCCGCAAGTCCTACATCCACCCGTCCGTGACCGGCGCCTATCTGGAGCTGAGGTTCAATCTCGAGATCGCGGAAGACGGCGCGACCGACCTCAGGCCCGAGGAGGCGGCGGTGCTGGCGATGTTGCACGCCGCCGAAGGCGCCGCTCGATAGGGCCCCTTCTCCCCGCACGCGGGGAGAAGGCCGGGAAGGGGCCGGGCGACAACCGGCGGCGGCCAATCACCCAGGCCCATCACCCTTCCCTATCCCCGCTCGCGGGGAGAGGGTTTCCCCGGCGCCTTTTCATTCGCCTGCTTAGAACGGCGGTCCGCCGCGTGCGGTCCGCTCATTGAGCATCGGCGTTTGGCGCTGGTGCCAAACGGGATAAGGCGAGTCGACCTCGCTTGCCTTGTCGAGCTTGACCGACTGCGCCGGCGTCAGCGTCCAACCGATCGCGCCAATGTTCTCGATCAGTTGCTGCTCGTCGCGCGCGCCGATGATGAGGCTCGAGACGGTCGGGCGGGTCAAAAGCCAGTTCAGCGCAATCTGGGGCACGGTCTTGCCCGTTTCGGCGGCGACCGCGTCGAGCGCGTCGACGATCGCGAACAGGCTCTCCTCGTCATAGCGGGGTCCGGTCTCCGGAATGGCGTGAGCGCGGGTGCCCGGTTGCGGCGGCCGCCCGCGTCGAATCTTGCCGGTGAGCTTCCCCCAGCCGAGCGGACTCCAGACCAGCGCGCCGACGCCCTGGTCGAGGCCGAGCGGCAAAAGCTCCCATTCGTAGTCGCGATTCAGCAACGAGTAGTAGGCCTGGTGCACGACATAGCGGGCGTAGCCGTAGCGGTCCGAGACCGCGAGCGACTTCATGAGATGCCAGCCGGAAAAATTCGAGCAACCGATGTAGCGCACCCTGCCCGAGCGCACGAGCTGATCCAGCGTCGAAAGCGTCTCTTCGACCGGCGTGTTGGTGTCCTGCCCGTGCAACTGGAAAATGTCGATGGTGTCGACGCCGAGTCGCTTCAGCGACCCGTCCACCGACTCGAGGATGTGCTGGCGCGACGAGCCGTAGTCGTTGGGCCCCTCGCCCATCGGAAAGGTCGCCTTGGTGGAGATGAGCAGGCGGTTGCGCTTGCCCTTGATGGCCTCGCCAAGAATCTGTTCGGAGAGGCCGTTGGAATAGACGTCGGCCGTATCGAAGAGGCTCACCCCATGGTCGAGGCAAATGTCGACGAGCCGCGACGCGCCGGCTGCATCCGTCGACCCCCAAGCCTTGAAGAACGCATTGCCGCCGCCGAAAGTGGCGGCGCCGAAGCTGAGCGCCGGCACGCGCAAGCCGGAATGGCCAAGTCGATTGTGGTCCAAGGTCGTTCGCCTGTTGCACGCTTCTCCGCGCGGCAGAATATTCACCCCAGGCTCGGCAGATCCAGCCCCTTCTCCTTCGCGCAAGCAATTGCTTCCTCGTAGCCTGCGTCCGCGTGGCGCATGACGCCGGTCGCTGGGTCGTTCCACAGGACGCGCGCCACGCGTCGCGCGGCCTCCGGCGTTCCGTCGGCGACGACCACCATCCCCGCGTGCTGGGAAAAGCCCATGCCGACGCCGCCGCCGTGATGCAGCGACACCCATGTCGCGCCCGTGGCGCAGTTCAAGAGCGCGTTCAAGAGCGGCCAGTCGGAGACGGCGTCGGAGCCGTCCCTCATCGCCTCCGTCTCGCGGTTCGGCGAGGCGACCGAGCCGGAGTCGAGGTGGTCGCGCCCGATCACGATCGGCGCCTTCAGTTCGCCCGTGGCCACCATATCGTTGAAGGCGAGGCCGAGCCGGTGGCGGTCGCCGAGGCCCACCCAGCAGATGCGCGCCGGCAGCCCCTGGAACTTGATCCGGGCGCGGGCCATGTCGAGCCAGTTGTGGAGATGTGGATTGTTGGGGATGAGCGCCTTCACCTTCGCGTCCGTGCGAAAAATGTCCTCCGGGTCGCCCGACAGCGCGGCCCAGCGGAACGGCCCGACGCCGCGGCAGAACAGCGGGCGGATGTAGGCAGGCACGAAGCCCGGGAAGTCGAAGGCGTCCTTGACTCCATCCTCGAACGCCATCTGACGGATGTTGTTGCCGTAGTCGACGGTGGGGACGCCGGCATGGAAAAAGTCGAGCATCGCGCGCTCGTGCTCGGCCATCGACGCACGGGCCGCGCGTTCGACCGCCTTGGGATCGCTTGCACGCTTCTCCTCCCACTGCTCCAGCGTCCAGCCCTTCGGCAGATAGCCGTTGACCGGATCGTGGGCCGACGTCTGGTCGGTGACAACGTCGGGCCTGACGCCGCGCCGCACGAGTTCAGGGAGCACGTTGGCGGCGTTGCCGATCAGGCCGACCGAGACGGGCTTCTCCGTCTTGACCGATCGCTCGACGATTGTGAGCGCCTCGTCGAGCGTTTTGGCGGCGACGTCCAGATAGCCGGTGCGCAGGCGGAAATCGATGCTCGACGGCCGGCACTCGACCGCCAGCATCGAGGCGCCGGCAAAAGTCGCCGACAGCGGCTGCGCGCCGCCCATACCGCCGAGGCCCGCGGTCAAAATCCAGCGGCCCTTCAGCGATCCGCCGTAATGGCGCCGGCCCATCTCGACGAAGGTCTCGTATGTGCCCTGCACGATGCCTTGCGAGCCGATGTAGATCCACGACCCGGCCGTCATCTGGCCGTACATCATCAGGCCCTTGCGATCGAGCTCGTGGAAATGATCCCAGGTCGCCCAGCGCGGCACGAGATTGGAGTTGGCGATCAGCACGCGCGGCGCATCGGCGTGCGTCTTGAACACGCCGACGGGCTTGCCCGACTGTACGAGCAGCGTCTCGTCCGCCTCCAGCCGGCGCAGCGTTTCGACGATTTTGTCGAAGGCGTTCCAGTCGCGCGCCGCGCGGCCGATGCCGCCGTAGACGACGAGCTCTCCCGGCCGCTCGGCGACGTCGGGATCGAGGTTGTTCATCAGCATGCGCAAGGGCGCTTCGGTGAGCCAGCTCTTCGCCGTGCGCTCGGGTCCGTGCGGCGCGCGGATCCTGCGCATGTTGTCGAGGCGGGATTGGAGAGCCATGGCGGTTCCTTCGCAGGCGTTCAGGGATTGCGGCGCGACGTCCAGTCGATGAGGACGTTCAGGAGTTCGCGCAGCGTCGCGCGGGTCGGCGCCGCGGCGATGTCGTCGATCGCGGTCGGCCAATTGTCCGGCCAAGGCTGAGCCGGCTCGATCATATAGGCGCGGCAGGCGAGTTCGAGCTGCACCGCCTCGACGCCGGTCTCG
Organism: Roseiarcus sp.; assembly: GCF_052145395.1. NCBI lineage: Bacteria > Pseudomonadati > Pseudomonadota > Alphaproteobacteria > Hyphomicrobiales > Roseiarcaceae > Roseiarcus > Roseiarcus sp. The sequence goes on along the minus strand of NZ_JBKQOT010000449.1, from coordinate 13,738 downwards.
GGGCGGCCGAAATCGCGGGTGATCCAGCCGCCCTTGAAGCGGCCGTCGATCGCGCAGCTCTGGCCGCTCGCGGCCAGCGTCGCGGCGAGCCGGTCGCGCAAAGCGGAAGAGCAGCTGCGCCCGGCATTCGTGCCCAGGTTGAAGACCGGCAGCTCGCCGTCGAAGAGACGCGGAATGACGGAGCGGATCGAATGGGCGTCGTAGAGGGCCACGCGCGCATGCGTCTGGCGCAGACGGGCGATCTCGCTCGTGAGCGCTTCGTGATAGGGCGCGTAGTAGAGCGCGCGGCGCTCGGCGATCTCGGCCTCGTTCGGCGCCGCGCCTTCACGATAAAGCGGCTCGCCGTCGAATGTCGTCGTCGGGCAGAGCTCCGTCGTCGCCTGCCCGGGATAGAGCGAGACGCCGTCGGGGTTGCGGTTCACGTCGATGATCGAGCGCGACATCGCGGTCCGCACGATCGTCGCCCCGAAGGAATCGGCGAAGTCGTAAAGCGCCGGGATATGCCAGTCGGCGTCGCGCCGCGCGGTCCAGGGGCTGACGAAGCGCGGCTCGTAGCCGGCGAGCTCCGTCCCAGCGTGCGGGATGCTGATGACGAGCGGCGCGTCGCGGCGCTCGATGCGGAGCCAGTCCAGGGTCACGCAGCGTCGAGCTCCGGCCAGTGGATGTCGCCCGCCGCCGCGACGAGTTCGCGCGAGGCGATGAGCGCAGCGGCGGCGGCGATGTCGGGATGGAGGTAGCGGTCGTCTTCGAGCCGCGGCGCGTCGCGGCGCAGGCGCGCGCGCACGGCTTCGAGCGCGGCGCTCGATGTCAGCGGCGCGTGGAACTCGATCGCCTGAGCCGAAGCGAGCGCCTCGATCGCCACGACATGAGCGGCGTTCTCAGCCATCGCAAAGAGGCGGCGAGCGCCGTGCGCGGCCATCGACACGTGGTCTTCCTGGTTGGCGGAGGTCGGGATCGAGTCGACGCTCGCGGGATAGGCGCTCTGCTTGTTCTCGGAGACGAGCGCCGCGGCGGTGACCTGGGGGATCATGAAGCCGGAGTTGAGGCCCGGACGCGGCGTCAGGAACGCGGGCAGGCCCGAGAGCGCGGGGTCGACCAGCATGGCAATGCGCCGCTCAGCGAGCGAGCCGATCTCGCACACCGCCATCGCGATCATGTCGGCCGCAAAGGCGACCGGCTCGGCGTGGAAGTTGCCGCCCGACAGCGCCGCGTCGTCCTCCGGAAAGATCAGCGGATTGTCGGAAACGGCGTTGGCTTCGTCGGCGAGCGTCGCTGCGGCCTGGCGCAAGAGGTCGAGACACGCGCCCATCACCTGGGGCTGGCAGCGCAGGCAATAGGGATCCTGCACGCGCGGATCGTCGCTGCGATGGGATTCTCGAATTGCGCTGCCGGCCATCAGCGCAGCGAGGGTCGCGGCGACCTCGCGCGGCCCGCGATGCCGGCGCAACGCGACGATGCGCGGGTCGAACGGCGCGTCGGAGCCGCGCGCCGCGTCGGTCGAAAGCGCGCCCGTGACGAGCGCGGCGCGAAACACTTTCTCGACTTCGAACAGGCCGGCGAGCGCATGCGCGGTCGAGAATTGCGTGCCGTTCAGAAACGCGAGTCCTTCCTTCGGGCCGAGCTCGCAAGGGCCGAGCGCTGCGCGCTCGAGCGCCGCCGCCGCCGGCAAAACCTCGCCCTCGAAGCGCGCCTCGCCGACGCCGATCATCGCCGCGGTCATGTGCGCGAGCGGCGCGAGATCGCCGGAGGCGCCGACCGACCCCTGCGCCGGAACGACAGGCGTGACACCGCGCGCGAGCATCGCTTCGAGGAGCGCGAGCGTCTCGGTGCGCACGCCCGACGCGCCCTGCGCGAGCGAGCCGAGTTTCAGCGCCATCATGAGCCGGGTCGCGGCGACCGACGTCGGCTCGCCGACGCCGGCGGCGTGCGAGAGCACGATGTTGCGTTGCAGCCTGACGAGGTCGGCGTCGGCGATGCGCACATGGGCGAGCTTGCCGAACCCGGTGTTCACGCCATAGACCGGCTCGCCGCGCGCGATGATGCGCTCGACCGCCGCCGCGCCGGCCGCGACGCGCTGAGCGCTCTCGGGGTCGAGGATGACGTCCGCTCCGGCAAGAATCGCGCGCCAGTCGGCGAGCGAGGCTGACCCTGCGATGAGACGAATCGTCATCGTCCCCTCCAGACTCGGGCGTGCAACGGATTGAACCCGAGCCGGTAGACGAGCTCCGCAGGACGCTCGATGTCCCAGATGGCGAGATCCGCCCATTTGCCGGGTTCGAGCGAGCCGGCGCTGGCCTCGAGCCCGAGCGCGCGCGCGGCGTTCAGCGTGATGCCGGCGAGGCACTCCTCGACGGTCAGGCGGAAAAGCGTCGCCGCCATGTTGAGCGCGAGCAGGAGCGAGGTCATCGGCGAAGTGCCGGGGTTGCAGTCGGTCGAGACCGCCATCGGCACGCCGTAACGGCGGAATAGGTCGATCGGCGGGACTTTGGTTTCGCGCAGCATGTAAAACGCGCCGGGCGCGAGCGTCGCAACGACGCCGGCGCGCGCCATCGCCGCGGCGTCTTCCTCACTCGCATATTCGAGATGTTCGGCGGAAAGGGCGCCGAATTCCGCCGCAAGCGCGGCGCCGCCTGAGTTCGACAGCTGCTCGGCGTGCAGCTTGACCGGCAGCCCGAGGCTTTTCGCGCGCACGAACACGCGACGCATCTCTTGGCGCGAGAAGGCGACGCCCTCGCAGAATCCGTCGACCGCATCCACGAGCCCCTCAGCCGCGAGCGCCGGCAGCATCGCGTCCGCGACCTCTGCGACATAGCCCGCGCGGTTCTCTGCGAATTCGGGCGGCAACGCGTGCGCGCCGAGAAAGGTCGCGCGCACCTCGACGCGACGGCCTTCGGCGAGACGGCGGGCCGCGCGCAGCATCTTGCGCTCGGTCGCAAGATCGAGGCCGTAGCCGGACTTGATCTCGACGGTCGTGACGCCCTCGGCGAGAAGCGCATCGAGGCGCGGCAGCGACTGGCGGACGAGTTCGTCCTCGCTCGCAGCGCGCGTTGCGCGGACAGTCGAGGCGATGCCGCCCCCTGCCCGGGCGATATCCTCGTAGCTTGCGCCGGCGAGGCGCGCCTCGAACTCGGCCGCGCGGCTGCCCGCGTAGACGAGATGGGTGTGGCAGTCGATCAGCCCCGGCGTGATCCAGCGGCCCTCGCAGTCGACGATCCGCGCGCTGTTCCGCGCCCGCCGCGCATCGTGCTCAAGGCCGGCGAAGACGATGCGGCGGCCGTGCGCGACGATCGCGCCGGGCTCGACGACGCCGAGGCCGGGAGCGCCTTTCACGAAGGTCGCGAGCCGGGCGTTCCGCCAGATCGTCGTCTCCCTGTCCGCCGTCATGGCCGCGCGCCTCGCCTCTTGGCCTTTTGGATTTTTTAATGTATAGACATATTCAAGTCAAGTGCGGCGGGAGGCCGATGACGACGCTGCATTTCGAGCGGGCGCTGATTCCCGAAGGCTGGGCCACGAACGTGCGGATTCGCATTGATGGCGGGACGATTGCGTCGGTCGAGCGCGACGCGGCTCGCGAGGCCGGCGACGAGCGCTGCGGGATCGGGGTCCCGGCGATCGGCAACCTGCATTCGCACGCCTTCCAGCGCGCCATGGCGGGCCTGACCGAAAAGCGCGGCGAGGCGGCCGACAGTTTTTGGACCTGGCGCGACACGATGTACCGCTTCGCGCTCGCGGTCACTCCGGACGACGTCGAGGCGATCGCCGCTCAGGCCTATGTCGAGATGCTGGAGGCGGGCTACGGCGCCGTCGCCGAGTTCCATTACCTCCACCACGACGTCTCCGGCGCGCCCTACGCCAACCGGGCCGAAATGGCGGAACGGATCGGCGCGGCCGCGGCCGAGGCGGGTCTCGGGCTCACGCTTCTTCCGGTGTTCTATGCGCGCTCCGGCTTCGGCGGCGCGCCCGCGCTCGTAGAGCAGCGCCGCTTCGTCAACGATCTTGATTCGTACGCCGCGCTCGTCGCCGACTGCCGCCGCGCGCTCGGGTCCTCTGCCCGCGTGGGCGTGGCGCCGCATTCGCTGCGCGCCGCGACTCCAAATGAGCTCGCTGGCGTCGTCGCGCTCGCCGACGATGCGCCGGTCCACATTCACATCGCCGAGCAGACCGGAGAAGTCGACGCCTGCGTGGCGTGGTCCGGCGTGCGTCCGGTTCAATGGCTGCTCGATCACGCCGAGGTCGACGCCCGCTGGTGCCTCGTTCACGCGACGCATGTCGACGAACGGGAAGGTCTCGCTCTCGCGCGCTCAGGCGCGGTTGCGGGCCTCTGCCCGATCACCGAGGCCAATCTCGGCGACGGCGTGTTTCCGGCGCGCTCATTTCTGGATGCGGCCGGAAGGTTCGGCGTCGGCACGGATTCGAACGTCGAGATCACGGTCGCGGGCGAACTGCGGATGCTCGAATATGGACAGCGGCTCACGATCAGCGCGCGAAACGTTTGCGCGCGGCGCGGAGGGTCCACGGGCGCGGCGCTCTTTGCCGGCGCAGCGGCGGGCGGGGCGCAAGCGCTCGCCCGACCCGCAGGCCAACTCGCGCCCGGCGCCGCGGCCGATATCGTATCGCTGAACGGCGATTCGCCGCTCGTCGCCGGCCGCGCCGACGATGAAATTCTCGACGCGTGGATTTTCGGAGGCTCGCGCGATCTCGTCGACGGCGTCTGGAGCAGCGGCCGCAGGGTCGTGAGCGGGGGACGGCATGCGCGCCGCGAGGCGATTGCGGCGCGGTTCGGCGAAGCTCTCAGACGTCTCGCCGCCGCGACCGGCGCCTAAAGGGGCGGCGAAGGGAGGGGCGATGAATGCGCATTCCGGAGATGACGCGGCGACGGTCATCGCTCGCCGCGCCCACGATCGGCCGCACGGCGTCCCCTCGCTGCACAGCCGGATCATCGCCGAGATCGAAGCCAAGATCCTCGGCGGGGAATGGCCGCCCGGGCGCCGGATTCCCTACGAGCACGAGCTGACCGAACTTTACCGCTGCTCGCGCATGACCGTCAGCAAGGCGCTGACCGAGCTCGCCCGCGCAGGCCTCATCGAGCGGCGCCGCAAGGCCGGCAGCTTCGTGACGCGCCCCGTGAGCCAGTTTGCGCTGCTCGAAATCCGCGACATCGCCTCCGAGGTCGCCGCGCTCGGCCTGCCCTATCGCTTCGAGGTGCTGGCGCGGAAGAGGCGCCGGGCGACGCGGGCGGATCGCGGCCGCATCGATGCGGTCGCCGGGGCGCCGCTGCTCGCAGTCGCCTGCCGCCACGACGCCGGCGAGCGGCCGTTCTGCTACGAGGACCGGCTCATCAATCTCGCCGCCGTCCCGTCGGCCGCCGACGAACCCTTTGCAGCCTTGTCGCCCGGAGCGTGGCTTTCGGTGCAACAGCCCTGGACGACCGCTGAGCATCGCATCCGCGCGGCGGGCTCGGACCGTGTGATCGCCGGCGCCTTGCGCATCGCCGAGGGGGCGCCCTGTCTCGTCGTCGAGCGGCGAACCTGGCTCGGGGGCCAGCCGGTCACGCAAGTCACGCTCGCCTATCCGGCCGGCGCCCATGAGCTCGTCGCCAGCTTCACGCCGTCGAAAAGCTGAACGCGATCGCAGCGAGCCTGAGTTCCCCGCGTCGGGAGACCAAATTTCCTCCCGGCGCCCGTGAACCGGCCGTGGACTCCCCCCGTATGACTTGCAGGCAGTCCCCATCGGACGGAACGGAGCGCATGACTCACGTCAACGACGTCGATATCCCGGTCTCTTGCGTTGCCGAGGAAGCGAGCGCGTCGCCCCGTGCCGGTTTCGTCGCCCCTGTGCTCGCAAGGTTGCAGGGCGGGCGTCTCCGCGTCCGGTTCCCGAACGGCGGCCTCTTGACCTCGGGTGGCGACGATGGGGGGTTGCAAGCGACCGTCGTCCTCGAACGATGGCGCGCGCTTCGCCGCCTCGCGCTCGGCGGCGACATCGGCTTCGCCGAGGCTTATATCGACCGCGACTGGACGAGTCCCGATATCGTCGCGCTTCTCCGTCTGGCGGCCCACAATGGCGACGCCCTTCGCGCGGTGACGAGCGGGACCGCCGTCATCCGCATCGCGAACCGTCTCAAGCATCTCCTGCGCGTCAACACGCGCCGGGGCAGCCGGCGCAACATCATGGCCCATTACGACTTGGGCAACGCCTTCTACGCGCTCTGGCTCGATCCGACGATGCAATATTCCTCCGCGATCTGGACCGAGGAGACGCCCAATCTCGAAACCGCTCAGGCGCGAAAGCTGGACCGCGTCATAGAGCTGCTCGCACTGGACGGCGGCGAGAGCGTGCTCGAGATCGGCTGCGGCTGGGGAGCGCTCGCCATGCATCTGGCGGAAACGAAGAACGCCGGGGTCACCGCGATCACCCTCTCGCCCGCTCAGCTCGAACTCGCAGCGAGCCGCGCCGCCGCGGCGGGTCTCGATCATCGGATCGACTTTCGCTTGCAGGACTATCGCGACGTCCGCGGCGAATTCGACCGAATCGCGTCGATCGAGATGATCGAGGCGGTCGGCGAGTCCCACTGGCCGGCCTATTTCGGGACGCTCGCCGGTTCGCTGCGAGCGGGCGGGCGGGCGGTCGTTCAGGCAATCACGATTGGCGAGGCCGATTTCGGATACTACCGCCGCAATCCCGATTTCATTCAGAAGCACGTCTTTCCCGGCGGATTTTTGCCGACGCGTTCCGCGATCGAGGCGCAGGCGGCGCGGGCGGGACTTAAGATCGTCGCCGCCGAGCGCTTCGGGCGCTCCTATGCGCGAACGCTCGCCGAGTGGCGCCGGCGCTTCCATGCCCGCTGGCCCGAGGCGGCGGCCCTCGGCTTCGACGAGCGATTCCGTCGACTGTGGGACTACTACCTCGCCTATTGCGAAGCCGGCTTCGCGGAGGGAACAATCGATGTCAGCCTCATTGCGATGGAGCATGGTTGAGGGAGAGGGCTTTGAGCCGCGCTGCGGCGCCGTTCGACAAAAATGGACAGGGAGGTGAGATCGATGATCATCACGCGCAGATCGGCGATCGTCATGATGGGGGCCTTGATCGGGGCGTCGTGCGCTCCGGCTGAGGCCTCCGAGTTTCTGCCCTACGACGCCGCCAGGGTTGAGAAGGCGGTCGCCTCCGGCAAGCCCGTCGTCGTTCATGTCTATGCGCCCTGGTGCCTCCAGTGCCACATCCAGGCCTCCTACCTGGACGGCCTGAAAGACGATCCAGCGTTCCGGGGCGTGACGTTCTTCCGGGTCGATTACGACAACCAGAAGGATGTCGTGGCGAAGCTCGACTGTCCGCGATCGACCGTGATCGCCTACAAGGGCGGCAAGGAGGTCGCACGGATGTCCTGGGGCGTGACCAAGAGCTCGGTCGTCGACGTGCTGAAGGCGGCGATGTGAGCTTGATCGCCGCGCTGCCGCTCGCCTTTGCGGCGGGCCTGTTGGCGATCCTCAGTCCCTGCATATTGCCGCTGGCGCCGATCGTCGTCGCCGCGGCGCGCGCGGACGATCCGCGTGGCCCGTTCGCCCTGGCGGCGGGACTCGCGGCGTCCTTCGCCATTGTCGGCGGCGCGCTGGCCGCGCTCGGCGTCGAGATCGGCGCGATCACCGGGCTCCGCGCCGCGTCGGCTGCGGTCATGATCGCGATGGGGCTCGTTCTGATCGTGCCCAAGGCGGCTGACAGGATCGAGATGGCTCTCGCAGGCCTCGGCGCCGCTTCCCAGAGTCTCAGCGATCGAATGCCGAATGGCGGCCTTATCGGCCAGGCCGCTGCGGGCGGCGTGCTGGCTCTTGCGTGGGCGCCGTGCGCGGGGCCGACGCTCGGCGCCGCCTTCGCGCTCGCCGCCGGTCGCGGCTCGCTCGCGGCGGGGATGCTGACGATGTTCGTCTATGCCCTCGGCGCTGCGGCAGCGCTCCTTGGAGTCGGTTTCGGCTTCGGCCGCCTCGCCGCGAGAATGAAGGCGAAGACGGTCGCGGCCGCGAGCCGCGGCCGCTTCGCCTTCGGTCTGTCTCTGGTTGCGTTCGGGGCGCTCATCCTGACCGGTCTCGATCACGCGATCGAAACGGCGATGATCGCCGCGATGCCGGACTGGCTCGCGAACGCGGCCGCCGCGCTATGACGTTCCGAGCGCCCGATCGGCGACCGGCTTCCCGCCGGCGTTCGTGCGCGGCCCCCGATAGACAGCGCCCTTCATGATGAGGCGCAGCGCCTGCCAGTGAATCGCGGCAATGGTCTTCATCGCGACGAACGGCGCGTATACCGCCGCCCGCATCAGGGACCGGTCTGTTAGCGACTGGCGTTGGCCGATGAGCGCCGCGCGCAAAGCGGGACCGTCCGGCCCGACCGCGCGGATCGTAATCGCAATGGACTCACCGGGCGGCGAAACCTGGAACTCGTAGCGCAAGCCCATCGGGAGGAACGGCGAGACGAAAAAGCTCTTGTCGCAAGCCTGCCGCGCCACAGCGCCGGATGTCTTGGCCGGCATCACATAGCTGTGGCGGCCGCCGAAAGTGTTGTGCACCTCGTAGATCAGCGCCGCCAGCCCGCCGTCACGAGCGTAACAGAAATAGACGCTGAGCGGATTGAAGGCATAACCCAGGGTGCGGGGCATGCAGAAAAGGCGGATCGCGCCGATCTCCTCGCCGATCCCGCTCTCGCGAATCAGCGCCGCCGCCTGCTCCCGCAAGGCCCGGGCGCTTCCGTCGCCATGGTCGCGATCGTGAAGGCTGAAGAGATTGAACCGATTGTGCGAGAACAGGCGAAGCCGCCGGCCGCAATCGTTGAGTTCGTCGAGATCGACGAAGAGCCAGAACAGCCGGTAGCGGAAGCGGTGCGGGACGGCGCCCAGGCGACGATGGAACACGGAGCCGAAGTAGAGCGCCGAGGCGGGCGTCATGCCGCTTTCTCCAGCGCGGGCGACGAGGCCCTCGCGGCACCGATCAAGATGCGGGACGATTCGGCTGCGACCCGCCATGGCCGTCGCACGCCGCCGAGCTGCTCGGCGACGGCGAGACCCGCCTGCAAACCGTCCTCGTGGAAGCCGGCGCCGAAATGCGCGCCGCAGAACCAGACGCCGCCGGCTCCCTGCAAGCTCCAGAGCTCCTTTTGGGCGCGGAGCGCCCCCACGTCGAAAATCGGATGGTCGTAGAATTCGACCCTGACGGCGCTTCGGGGAAGCCGCTCCGGGTTGAGGGTGACGAAGACGTTCGTGCGCGTCGGCAGCCGTTGCAGGGAATTCATCCAGTAGGTCACGCGCGCCCGGTCCGGCGCTGCCGAGCCGGAGACATAGTTCCAGCTCGCCCAGGCTGCGCGGCGGCGCGGCATGAAGGTTTCGTCGCCGTGGAGCCAGGATTCGTTGCGGCTGTAGCGAAATGCGCCGAGCAGCGCCCGTTCCCGGGGGCTCGGGTCGGCGAGCAGCGCGAGCGCCTCGTCGGCGTGGGTGGCCAAGACGACCTGGTCGAACACATCGCGCTCGCCGCGCCCGTCGGTCACGACGACACGCCCGCCGATCCGTTCCACTCGCGCCGCTCCGACGCCGGCCCGGATTCCGCCGGAGAGCGGCTCGGCGAGGCGCGCGACATATTCGCGGCTGCCGCCGACCACGGTCCGCCAGACCGGCCGTCCGGTCAGCTTGAGCAGCCCATGGTTATCGTGGAAACGCACGAACGACGCTGCGGGGGTGTTGAGGATCTCGGCCGGCGCCGCCGACCAGATCGCGCTCGCCATCGGCAGAATGTGATCGTGTCGGAACGCCGCGCCGTACCGGCCGGCGTCGAGATAGTCGCCAAGCGTCGCGTCGTCGCTCAAGGCCGCCCGCGCGTCGCGTGTCGCCCGGCGATAGAAGCGGGCGAGGTCGATGAGCATGCTCCAGAACCGCGGCCGGATAAGGTTGGACCGCTGGCTGAAGAGGCCCGCCAGGCCCGAACCAGAATATTCGGTCCGTCCGCCATTGAGCGAGGCCGAGAACGACATATCCGTTTCGTGCGACGCGACGCCGAGGACTCGCAATAGTTCCACAAAATTGGGATAGGTGACAGGATTGTAGACGATGAAGCCGGTGTCGACGCGAAGTTCCGCGCCGGCGACCGGCACGGAGACGGTGTTCGAATGCCCGCCGATGCGTCCGCTCTTCTCATAGACCGTTACGTCGTGACGGGGATTGAGCAGCCAGGCGGCGGAGAGCCCGGAAACGCCGGTCCCCACGACGGCGATTCTCATTCGGTCGGGTGACGGCATGGCGGTTCACTCTGGGATCAGCGGGCCCGACCCGCCGGGCGGCTTGAAGGAAGAACGAGCGCGGCGCGCGTTTGGATCACGCGCCGGTGATCCAGGCCGGACTTCGCCGCGTTTCACTGGCGATGGGCGCGCATCCGGCTTTCCTCGTTCCCGCTGCAGATCCTGCGCTCTGGCGCCGGAAAGGAGCCGGCATGTCGGTTGAAAAGCCAGGACGAGCCGGCCGAGACCCCTGGGCCGAGCGGATCGTTTCGATCGCCACCCGCCAGGACAGGTCCGCCTTCGCCGAGCTCTTCAACCATTTCGCCCCGCGGGTGAAGGCGTTCATACGCCGGAAAGGCGCGAGCGACTCCCAGGCGGAGGAGATCGCCCAGGAGGCGATGCTTGCGGTCTGGCGCAAGGCGCAGCTTTTCGACCCGGCCGCCTCCGGGGCGGCGACCTGGATCTTCACCATCGCTCGAAACCTGCGTATCGACGCGATCCGGCGCGAAAGCCGCGGCGGAGCGATCCGCGTCGACGAGGTCGAGGCGGAATATCAGGTCGACGAAATGCCGGCGGCGGACGAACGGATGGCCGCCGGCCAATCGGAAGCGCGGCTTCGCGAGGCGCTGTCGACCCTGCCAAGGGAACAACTGAAGGTGATCGAGATGTCGTTTTTCGAAGACAAGGCGCACTCGGAAATCGCCGAGACGCTCCGGATCCCATTGGGGACGGTCAAGTCGCGCGCGCGCCTCGCGATGAAGCGGCTTCGCGCCCTGCTGGAATTGGACCCATGACGATTGAGCATCACCCCGACGAGGCGACGCTCGCCGCCCACGCCGCAGGCGTCCTCGACCTCGGACAGCGCGTCGCCCTGGCGACCCACTTGCGCGCCTGCCCGCGCTGTCGCGAATGGGTGCGCGCGATGGAGGGCGTCGGCGGCGAAATCGTTGAGGGTTGCAGCCCTGCTTCACTGTCCGACGATGCGCTCGACAAAACTCTGGCGCGGCTCGACGAGCCCGCTCCGGCCCCCCGCGCCCTGCCCGCCGAAACGGCGGACGCGCCGCATGAATTGCCCGACTTCGTGCGCCGCTACGCGTTCGGCGACTGGCGCTACGTCGCGCCGAGGATCGCAATGCGGCCCATCCATTTGCCGGCGCCGGGGCCGACGCGGGTGTTCCTTTTGAAGTCGGCGCCGAATACGCGGCTCCTGCAGCACGCCCATACTGCTCTCGAGATGACGTGCGTTCTTCGTGGCGCGTTCACCCACGAGGGCGGTCACTTCGGCCCGGGCGACTTCGACCTCGGCGACGAGACCGTGATGCATCAGCCGCATGTCGACGACGGTGAGGACTGCGTCTGTCTCGTCGCGATTCAGGGCGTCCTGCGCTGGAAAGGTTTCTGGGGCCTGATCGCACGGCCGTTCGTGCGGCTGTGAGCCCGGCGGCCACCGCCTCGCCCCGCGTCCTCGCGGCGCTCTCATGAATGGACATGGCGCAGCTTTTGATTGCAAAAAATCAGAAACACCAGCATGATCCCTTCATGGCTCCCTGCCGATGGTCGCAATGATGCCGCCGGTTAGCCTGAAGACATCATGCCCTAACGTGTCGGAGCGCCGACGGTCGCAGGGGATTCGACGATGGGGGGCAGGCCGAGCGCATCCCTCAGGTCGGCGCGACGCATCTGATAATAGGCCGAGCGCACGAAGCTGTAGAAATCGATGGAGCTTTCCTCGGCCTCCTTGAAGTCGGAAAGCCGAGCCGCAGCATCGAGGCCGCCGATGCTGACGTAGGCCGGCCAACCGAATGGCGCGCCGAGCGCCCAGGCGACAGGGTCGCCAAGCGTGTCGACGGTCTCGCCGACCGCGTCGCGCGCCGTCGCAGGGCCGTAGTAGGGCCTGATCGTATAGGGCCCCTCTGGTACGCCCCACACGAACAGGGTCTGCCCGAAATCGCCGCTCTGTTGCGGCAAGCCGCCCGCGCTCGCAACGTCGAACAGGCCGCCGAGGCCGAACGTCGAATTCAGGATGAAGCGGCCAGCCGTCTTGACCGCGGCGTCGAAGCGCAGCTGAAGGAGGTCGTTGGCGAAAATTCGCGGTTCCTGGAGATTCGCGTTCAAATCGTGCAGTCGGTCGTGCACCGGGCCCGGCGTCAGAGCCTTGACGACTTCGGCGGGCGGATGAAGGACCGCCTGATTGAACCCAAAGAGCGCGCGGTTTGACGCCTCATTGGGGTCAGTGACCGGCAGCGACACATCCCTCTGCACGCTTGCGCATGCGGAAACGAGGACAGACAGGGCCAGAGCGGCCCACAGAATCACACATGGCCGAGCACGACCCATTCGACTGCCTGCCCTCCTCGGATCGCCGCCCACGCCCGCGCTAATGCCTCCGTTCGGTCGAGACCGAACAGCCCAGGTCGATTGTTCCCGATAAATCGCAGCGAATCCCGCCCAGTTCGTCACGCTAGCAGACAGGCGCCCAGAAGGCTGTCACTTTTTTGCCGCAGTTCCTTAGGTTTGAGCGCTGTCGTCGAGCCCCCGGCGTGGAGGACGGCGGTGAGGCCGACGCGAGCGCCCCAATGCTTGGGGGTCGGCGGAGATGATGGCGAGCGCCCCGCGGCCAGCAGAAGCTGACCTTCCGACGGTCCCGCGGCCGATATTTGTCGCCCGACGCCTCCGCCTGAGCGGAAGTCGCCGCTTGCGCCGAGAGGATGCGCTCGACATAAGCCTCTGGCGCTCAGGACTCCGTCGCGCGCTTCAATGATCGAGATTGCCGTTACGCGCGAAGTCGGCGACAACGAATTGACGAGGGTCCGCCAACTTTTCCTCCCCGGGAGCAAAGGGGAAGGGGTCAGAAATCCATCGGGGTAAAATACCAATGGCGAATTTTGAGAGCGGAGCGGTTTTGGACGTAGTGGGCTTTTTTGTCTGGGCGGCCCCGACTCAATGAGTTGGGTGATCAAGACTGCGTGGATTGCGGGCGTCGCCGCAGCCGTCGCCCTGGTCTTTTCGACTGGGGCAGAACCCGTCGTGCGCGCTTTCGATGCGGCGGGCTGGGGCGTGGCCGTCGTCTGCCTGCTCCGTGGAATCGCGGTGTCGGGCGCGGGCCTTGGATGGTCCGCGCTGTTTCCGCCCGGCCTCCAACCGGGCGTGCTGACCTGCGTCGCCATCCGCTTCCTGCGGGAAGGCGCCAACGCCCTTCTGCCGATGACGCAGGTTGGCGGCGACGTGATCGGGGCGCGGGCGCTCACCTTGCTCGGCGCGCCGGCGTCTCTTTCCGCCGCGAGCGTCATTGTCGACGTATTGGTTCAAGCGATAACGCAAAGCCTGTTCGCGATGGTCGGCCTCGCGACGCTCGCCGCGATGGGAAATGCGAGCGGCGTCGGCCGGCCGGGGGCGGTCGCGCCCGTCCTCGCCGGTCCCGCGCGCGCCCGCGTCTACCACGTGCCACGGCGCGTCGGGCCGCGTGTCGTCAAATGGCTCTGGGCGCGGG
>NZ_JBKQOT010000448.1:0-6859 GCF_052145395.1 Roseiarcus sp. | reverse complement strand
GCGCGGATCGCGTCCTCGTTCTGCATTGGCGGCATGAACTGCATCATGAAGGCCACTTAGTCGAAGAACTTCGTCTTCGCGAGGTCGTCGTCGATCTTGGGGAAGTCGATGGCCGGCGCCGCCGGAGGGGCGGGCTGGTTGAGGAAAGCCGAGAGCGGGCGCGCCTTGTAGCCGTCCTGGACCTTGATCACGTTGTCCATGTCGGCGGCATTGAAGAGCTGGGTGCGGAAAATCGCCAGCGAGTGCTGCGAACTCGACTTGAACACCTTCTTGAGTCCAGCTGGTGTATCGCCCCGAAAATTCGGGCCCACGACCATGTAGTCGCCCAGTTCGTTGCCGGTCGCTCGCGAGCCGATGTAGCCGTAGTTGTAGGTGCTGCTGTCGATGAGCTGCACCGAGTAGTAGCGCTTGGAGTCGACCGCGGGCACGCTGATGACGATCGGTTCGGCCCTCAGGTCCATCCACAGCATCGAATAGGGCGTGTCGGCGTTCGGGGTGACGACCGCCGTGTCCTTGTAGGTGAACGTGTCGCGGGCATTGTAGATTTCGTTGAACGGCGCCTTGTACTGGCCGGAGTCCTTGTCGAGGACGAACTTGTACATGACGGCGTAATTCATCACGATCGGCAGCCCGTAGGCGAAGCCGTTCTGCGCGATGTCTATTGCCCCGAAGAACCCCGGTCGGGCGTTCTGGGCGAGAGCGGCGGCAGGCAGGGCGGAAGTGAGCGCGCCCGCGGCGCCGAAGCGAAGGAGATCGCGTTTGGTCAGCATGAAAGGCCCCCAAGGCTTGAAATAAGCGGCGGCAAACAAGCACAGCATCACGCCCGCGGCAATGCGTGGCGCGGGGCAGGCCCGTTCGATGTTTGGCTCCAACGGAGTGAGCGCGTCTCGCGCCCCTAATGCGGCGAGACGCCGCCTCTCTGATTGACAGCGACCTCCATGGGGCTGCCAACAGGAATTCCGCGCCGCCTCGGGCGGCGAGACGCCACCCCTCCGCGGGACGAAGCTAATGCTCGCAGTCCTTGTAGAACTCCGGAAACTGGCTCTTGTCGACCTTCGCGCCCCATCCGTTGTTGGGGACCTGCGCATCGGTCGCGGCGGCGTAGTCCTGCTGGACGACCGTGAAGGTCGGCTGCGAACCCGTGTAGTCGACAATCCAGAAGTAGTCGTAGTTGTCGCCCTCCCATTTCACCGGCACGTTGGCGCCAGGAATCTGGTCAAGTTTGAGCAACGCCCTAAGCGTGTCGGGATCCTCCTTCCCCGAAGAGTCTTATTCGGCGATGTGTTTGTGCTCCCAGACGACAACGACGACCTTGCCGTTATACGCCGCCGACTCGAGCGCGGCTGCGGCATCCTTCGTTTCCGTGTCGAGACCGCCTTTCGAAAAGACCGTGAGCTCTTTGCCCCAACTCTCAGCCGATGGCTTCGCCGTTTCCTGCGTATGCTCGGTCACCGCAAAAAAAGCGTCGGGCTTCCCGCCCTTTCCAAAAATCGTGTCGTTCCCTGGCGCGTTCTTGCCGAGGTACTGAGCCGCGAGGGCCTGCGCGCGCAGTTTCCCGACTTTGCAAAGCTTGGAGCTGTCCTTCTTTTCGCCGTGGCGCGAAATGATGATGCGCGAGGGTTGCGCCTGCGCCGCCTCGGCGCAGAGCACCCCGGCGAGAGCGGCCATCCCGATCACCAGTGACAACCTTGGCATGTTTGCCTCCCGATCCGCCGTTTCGGCCCAGAATTTGTCTCGCGGGCTCGTGACAGGGAGCATTTCACATTCGTGATCCTGAAACAACGACTGCCCGGCAGGCGTTCTCACACCGTGAGTTCGATTCGGATCGGCGTGTGGTCGGAGGCCTTGTCGCGGCCGCGAATCGCCTTGTCGATCTCGACGGACTGGAGCCGGTCGGCCGCCTGGGGCGAGAGCAGGAGATGGTCGATGCGGATGCCGTTGTTCTTCTGCCACGCTCCCGCCTGATAGTCCCAGAACGTGAAGAGGCCTCCCGCGTCGGTCGTGGCGCGCAGGGCGTCGGTCAGGCCGAGCGCCATGAGCTCGCGGAATTTCTCCCGCGTCTGCGGCAGGAACAGCGCGTCGCCGGTCCAAAGCTCCGGACGGGCGGCGTCCTTCGCCTCGGGGATGACGTTGAAGTCGCCGGCCAGCACCATCGGTTCCTCGTACTCGAGCAGCTTTCGCGCATGCCGGATCAGCCGGTCCATGAAGGCGAGCTTGTAGGGATACTTGTCGCTGTCGGGCGGGTTGCCGTTCGGCAGGTAGACGCTGGCGAGCCGCACGACGCCCTTGTCCGTCGGAATGACGGCCTCGATGTAGCGCGACTGGACATCCGAATCGTCGCCCGGCAGGCCGCGGGCGACCTCGAACGGGCGCTTGGAAAGGATCGCGACCCCGTTGAAGCCCTTCTGCCCGTGGGTCTCGACGTTGTATCCAAGCTCCTCGACCTCCATCCGCGGGAACTGGTCGTCGAGGCACTTGATCTCCTGCAAACAGAGCGCGTCCGGCGCAACCTCCTTCAGGTAGTCGAGGAGATGGCCGATCCGCTGGCGGACCGAATTGACGTTCCAGGTGGCGATGCGCAAGGCGCGGGACTCCGAGGGGCGAGGCGAATCCGTGTCCATCGTGCCACGGGAGCGGCGCGAAGGGGAGGGCGCCCCGCGTCTCCGCCGCATTGAACGCCATTTCGGGAAAGCGATACCCCTGCCTCCGGCGAGCGACCGGGCCGGGATGGGCGTCATGAGCGACGTTCGGCCCTGCGAAAGGTCGCCTTGCGGCTGCCGCTGGGCCTGATCTTACTGCCGCTGCCCGACCCAGACTTCGAGCACGTTCGCATGGACGGGGGCGACGGCAACCGCCTTCACCGGCGTCGTGACGATGCCTGTCGCGTTGATCGCGGCAGCCAGGGTTTCGGCGGGAACCTTCTGCAGGACGTCGTGGTATCGCACTTCCGAGAGTCCGGCCGCGCTCGCCTGCCGGTCCAGGCCTTTCTGGACGTTCCAGGCCTGCGCCGAGAGTTTGTCGGCCAGCTTCTGAATGTCGGGCTGGTTGTAGCCGGCAAACTGGATGAAGACCAGATACTGCGCCTTGTCGAAGGGCGCAGGTTCGTCGATTTGTGGAAATGGCGTCGGAAACGGCGTGCTGGACGTCGAGTACTGTGAGCCAAGCAAGCCGCCCTGCGAAGGGGCCCACGCAGCCTTCGACAGGTCGACCGGCTGGCAATTTGTTCCTGGCGTGGGGTTATTCTCGCCTCGTTCCTTGGCGCAATCGGCCTGCTGCTTGTGGCAGGCGACGAAATATGGCCCGTTAGATTTATGTTCCTGATAACACCAGGCCGTTTCAGGCGAAGGCGGAGGCGCGACAGATCCGTTACCGTGATTCGGGGCGACCGTTGGAGACTGCCAGTTCCGCAAGACGGCCCAGCTCCCTGCGGCGGCGGCGACGACGACAAGAACTGCGAGCGCCGACGCCAGCAATCCCTTCGATCTCCGAGGGCCGACCGGCGAAGGCGTCGGTCGCATCGGCGGCGCCTGCGCCTGCGCCGGCGGCTCGACAGGAGTCGCTTGCTGGGTAGGATCGTCAAAGCCGTATTTCAGGAATTCGTCAAAGCTCCTCGGGCGCAACGTGTCGGAAAACAGCGCCAGAATGTCTCCGATGTGCGCCGCAAAGTCGTCCATCAGACGAAAGCTGCGGTAGTCGGCCTCCGACAGCAGGGTTGGTGACTTGCCCTTCAGTACGTCTGCCAACTTATCGTGTTCCTGCTGCCAATATTCGGCGTACCGGATTCGATCGATGATCTTGCTGAATTTGGCGTCGTCTAATGTAAAAAGCCGAACGCGCCGGAGAAAATCTTCTGGATCTTCTCGACTATTCTTCCACATCTGGAACAGTTCATTCATGCAGAATGGCGACGTTAGATATTTGTCGCTCAGGAAGACAAACACCCTGTCGCCGCCTCCGATCCGGCGCATGAAATCGGATATGCGGTCTCCCGCCTTCAGCGCGTCCTTGTCCCGAACGATCTCGACGCCATTTTTCTTGGCCTGCTCACACAGCGCGTCGACCTGCGCCTCGCGATGCGGGTCCCCTTCGTCAGCCCAGGCGTAGGAGACGTAACATCGAGGGGTGTTTGCGCCGCCCGCCATCAATTCGCTTCCGACTGGAGAGGAGACAACAAACGAGTCCATACCATCGGTTGTTGTGAACAGATAGCGGTCGGAAATCGTGGGCCGCGCAACGCAGGCCGCCCCGCGGCCCTGGGTCAGGACGAGTCAATCGTCGATCGCCTGGTAGGCGAGGGCGCGCAGGTCGAGTTCGGGCAGGTCGAAGCTTTGCATGGACTGGGTCATGAAGAGCCCGACCATCTGCTCCTGAGGATCGACCCAATAATGGGTCTTGGCGGCGCCGGACCAGCCGAACTCGCCAACCGATCCCGGCGCTCCCGTGAGCGCCACGTCCATCGCCACCCGCGAGCCGAGGCCGAAGCCGTAGCCGAGCAGGGGAAGGCCGCCGATCTCGAGCGGAAGAAGGGCGGGAGGCACGCGGTTGGCGGGCATGAGCGCCAGGGTCTTGCGACCGATGATCCGCGTCCCGTCGAGTTCGCCGCCGTTCGCCAGCATCTCAGCGAAGCGAAGGTAATCGCCGATCGTGCTGAACAGCCCGTGGCCGCCACGAACGAAGGTCTCGGGCGCATCGACGGGATAGGTGGCGGACACATCCAGCCGCTCGTTAACGCCTTGTTTCCAGACCTCGAATGCGGCGCTCATCTTCGACTCGGGACGGGCGAAATCGGGCCTTCCGTACATGGCGGCGAGCCGCGCCCGCTTTTTGGCCGGGATCTCAAAGGCGGTGTCGACCATGCCAAGCGGCTCGAACAGGCGCTCGCTGAGCACGACTGCAAGCGGCTTGCCTGCGATCACCTCGATGACGCGCGCCGCCACGTCGATGCCGACGCTGTAGTGCCAGCGCGAGCCCGGCTGAAAGGCCAGCGGAAACTCGGCGAGATCGTCGATCGCGTCTTTGAGCGTCACTTTCGGATCGAGGAGCTTCGCTCTCTCGTAGAGGGTGCTGACCGGGGAATCTTCGAGGAAGTGGTAGGTGAGGCCGCTCGTGTGCGCCATCAGGTCTGCGACGAAGATCGGGCGGACGGGGTCAACGAGGACGCCTTCGGGTCCGAGAACTTTTACGCGCCCGAAAGCCGGCAGGTAGGCGGCGACTGGGTCGACGAGGTGGACGCGCCCTTCTTCCAGAAGCGTCATGAGGGCCGTGCAGACGATCGGCTTGGTCATGGAATAGAGGCGGAAGATCGTGTCCGCGGTCATCGGCGTCTTGGCTTCCTTGTCCCGCCAGCCGAAGCTTTCGGCGTGCACGATCTTGCCGCGTCGCGCGATCAGCGTGCTGACGCCGGCATAAATTCCGCGGTCGACGTATGCCTGCATGCAGCGCCCGATCCGTTTCAGGCGATCCGCATTCATTCCGACGCTTTCGGCGGCCTCGACTCGCATGGTCTTCCTCCCTCGACGGTTCGTTCGGCCATGATCGACCGGGCGACGATCGCGATCAAGCCTGAGTCGAGCGATCGTCGGGCGCTGCATCCGAGGGGCCGCTCGACCCGTTCGATTTGGATTTCCTCAGGCCTCCGCGGCGGCGCATCGGGCGTCCGCGAAAAGCCGGCCGGACGAGGGTTGGAATGTCTTGGAATTCCTTGGATTCCTTCGTCCGAATCGGGGCTTTTCAAGTGGTTACGGGGAGGTCCCGGGCGAAAAAATCTTGCGGGCCCGCCTCCTCGCCTAGGGGCGCCGCCTCCTCGCGACCGGGTTCGTCCGGTTCGCTCTTCAGCACGGGGTCCTCGTCGTCCGGCGCGAGGTTCGCGGCCATGAAGTTGAGCTTGTCGAGCAGGCGCTTGCGATGATCGGCGGTGTAGGCGAACGGCTTCACAATTGCGCCCTGATGCTTGTCGAGCCGGTCGATCAGCTTGATCAGCGGGCCGATGGCCTTGAGCTCGCCGCGCGCCACCGCTTCGCCCGCGAGCCGCAGCGCCGGCCGCAGACGTTCGAGCTGCAGGTGCGCGTGGTCCTCGCCGCGGTCGAGGACACGGTTTTCCAGCACCTGGCCGACGATCTGGCGGACGCGCTCGGCCGAGAGACGCTCCTCCTTGGCGATGTCGTCATAAGCCCATCCCTCGCGCAGCCGCGCAAAGATGCGTTTGGTTCGCGCAGTTCGGGTCAAGATGTTCAACCGCCGCCGGGGTTTTTTGGTCTGGTCCATGGGGAGCTCGCTCCTTTCCGAATGCCGAAATAATAGCGTCCCGTTCGGGAGACCGGAAAGGATTTGCGCCAAGGTTTGGTAAATGCGGAGGCGGAGCGAACCGGAAGCCCTCGGGAAAGGAGCTGAACCTGGGGTGACGCGGCGCCGTCAGCCGGCCGCGGTGGCGGGCGCAAAAGGCTTCGCGAACGCGTTCCGCTTGTAGAAGACGTAAACGAGCAGATTGATTAAGGCCCAGCAGCCGGCGAGCACGCCCCCGAGCCAGATCATGATCGTTCTTTGCGTCGCGACGGCGTGGTCCTGCGCCAGCTGCGCCGGAATGCTGACGATCTGCGCGCCGACCACGTCGTTCAGCGTCCAGCCGAAGCCGTTGTCCGGACCATAGCGCCGCAAAAGTTCCGGCGGCGCGTTCACGGCAAGGCCGTGACATTCGAGGCAGCTCTTGTCGGCTCGGATCGGGGTCGAGACATAGAGCACCGGCCCCGCGGGCGACTCGCGCCGGCCGACAAACTCTTTCCTCGACGCGTCGCTGCGGAACATGTCGACGACGTCCCTCTGCCAATCCGACGCGCGGTCGCGCGGATTGGTCGGGTTGAGA
>NZ_JBKQOT010000447.1:0-3611 GCF_052145395.1 Roseiarcus sp. | reverse complement strand
GGGCAAGGAGATCCGCTTCGGCCAAGCGATGTCGGCGTTGTTCACCACCGGGACGAGCGGCACCAGCACTGGCGCGGTCAACGCGATGTTCGATTCATTCACGCCGCTCGGCGGCCTCGTGCCGATGTTCAACCTTCTCGCCGGCTGCATCTGGCCGGGCGGCGTCGGAGCGGGGCTCTACGGCTTCCTCGTCGTTGCAGTCATCGCGGTGTTCATCGCGGGGTTGATGGTCGGCCGCACGCCGGAATATCTCGGCAAGAAGATTGAATCGCGCGAGATGAAATTCGCGATGCTGGCGGTGCTCATCTATCCGCTGAGCGTGCTCGGCTTCGTCGGCGCTTCGGTCCTGCTTCAGACAGCGCTCGATAGTCTCGGCAACAGCGGCCCGCACGGCCTCTCCGAGGTCATCTATCTCTTCGCCTCGAGCAACGCCAACAACGGCTCGGCTTTCGCCGGGATCAATGGCAACACGCTCTGGTTCAACACGACGGGCGGTCTCGCCATGCTGCTGGGACGCTTCGCCTATGTGATCCCGGTCCTCGCCCTCGCCGGGTCGCTCGCGGCAAAGAAGAAGATCCCGGCCACGGCCGGCACCTTCCCGACCGACGGGCCTCTGTTCGTCGGGCTGCTCGTTGGCGTCATCGTCATTCTCTACCTGTTGCAATATTTCCCGGCCCTGTCCCTCGGGCCCGTCGTCGAGCAGTACCTGATGCTCGGCGGAAAAACGTTCTGATCGGAGGCGCGATCGCCATGTCCTCGCACAAACCGCAACCGCAGAGCCTGTTCGACGCCCGGATCATCGGCGCCGCGGCGGTCGACGCCGTGCGCAAGCTCGATCCGCGGGCGCTCGCCAAGAACCCCGTCATCTTTGTGACGGAGGTGGTCTCCGCTGTGGTGACGCTGCTCTTCATCCGCGACCTCGTCACCCACAACGGCGTGGCGGCGTTCTCCGGCCAGATCGCCGCATGGCTCTGGTTTACCGTGCTGTTCGCCAATTTCGCCGAGGCCGTGGCGGAGGGCCGCGGCAAGGCGCAGGCCGACGCGTTGCGGCGGACGCGCACCGACACGCCCGCCAGGCGCTACGTCGATCCCGAAAGCCTCGCCGGCCCCGTCGAGCGCGTGGGCGCGCTCGACCTTCGCCTCGGCGACGTCATTCTGGTCGAAGCCGGCGAGATCATCCCCAGCGACGGCGACATCATCGAAGGTGTCGCTTCGGTCAACGAATCCGCGATCACCGGCGAATCGGCGCCCGTCATTCGCGAGGCGGGCGGCGATCGTTCCGCCGTCACCGGCGGCACGACGGTGCTGTCCGACTTCATCAAGGTCAAGATCACCGCGTCGCCGGGCTCGACCTTCATCGATCGCATGATTGCGCTTGTCGAAGGCGCCGAAAGGCAAAAGACGCCGAACGAGCTGGCGCTGTCGATCCTTCTGTCCGGCCTGACGCTCATCTTCCTGATCGTCTGCGTGACGCTCTGGCCGATCGCCAAATATTCCGGGACGGAGCTGTCGGCGACCGTGCTGATCGCGCTGCTCGTCTGCCTCATTCCGACGACCATCGGCGGCCTCTTATCCGCCATCGGCATCGCCGGCATGGACCGGTTGATCCGCTTCAACGTGATCGCAACGTCCGGCCGCTCGGTCGAGGCGGCGGGCGACGTCGACACACTGCTCCTCGACAAGACCGGCACGATCACGTTCGGCAATCGCATGGCGACCGAGTTCCTGCCGGTGCGCAGCGTGACGACAGAAGACCTCGCCGCGGCGGCGCTCGCCTCCAGTCTCGCCGACGAGACGCCGGAAGGCCGCTCGATCGTCGCGCTCGCCAAGGGCGATTACCGCCTTGCCGAGCCGACGCCAGATCCTGCCCATACTAACATCATTCCCTTCACCGCGCAGACGCGCATTTCGGGCGTGGACATCGCCGGCCGCTCGCTCCGCAAGGGCGCGATCGACTCGATCCTGCGCTACTTGAAGACGACGCTCGACAAGACGCCGCTGGAGTTCCGGCATGAGGTCGAACGGGTCGCGTTGTCGGGCGGCACGCCGCTCGCCGTCTGCGACGGCGGCAGGCTGCTCGGCGTCGTGCATTTGAAAGACGTGGTCAAGCCTCGCATCAAGGAGCGCTTCGCGGCGCTCCGCGCGATGGGCATCCGCACGGTCATGGTGACTGGCGACAACCCCACCACCGCCGCCGCGATCGCCTCTGAGGCGGGCGTCGACGACTTCCTTGCCGAGGCGACGCCAGAGGACAAGCTGGTTTTCATCCGCAAGGAACAGTCCGGCGGCCGGCTCATCGCCATGTGCGGCGACGGCACCAACGACGCCCCCGCGCTGGCGCAGGCGGACGTCGGCGTCGCCATGCAGACCGGCACGCAGGCGGCGCGCGAGGCGGGCAACATGGTCGACCTCGACTCCAATCCGACCAAGCTCATCGAGATCGTCGAGATCGGCAAGCAGCTTCTGATGACGCGCGGCTCGCTGACGACCTTCTCCATCGCTAACGACGTCGCCAAATATTTCGCCATCCTGCCGGCGATGTTCGTGACGACTTATCCGGCGCTCGCCGCGATCAACGTGATGCGGCTCGCCTCGTCGCAGTCGGCGATCCTGTCGGCAGTCATCTTCAACGCTCTGATCATCATCGCGCTGATCCCGCTGGCCCTGAAGGGGGTCGCCTACCGTCCGATCGGCGCCGCTGCGCTGCTGCGGCGCAATCTGCTGATCTATGGACTCGGCGGCCTGATCCTGCCGTTCATCGGCATCAAGGCGATAGACCTTGTCGTCGCCGTTCTGCATCTGGCCTGAAAGGGGCGACTTATGCTTCAACACATCCGCCCCGCCGTCGTTCTGCTCCTGCTCTTCAGCGCGCTGACCGGCCTCGTCTACCCCCTCGCGGTGACAGGCATTGCGCAGATCGCGCTTCCGCGTCAGGCGAACGGCAGCCTGATCGAGAAGGACGGCGTCGTCGTCGGCTCGGCCCTGATCGGGCAGAACTTCAAGAGCGACAAATACTTTCATCCGCGCCCGAGCGCGATTACCGGCACGGACCCCAAAGATTCGACCAAGACCATCGACACGCCCTACGACGCCTCCAATTCGTCCGCTTCGAACCTTGGCCCGACGTCGCAGAAGCTGGTCGATCGAGTGAAGGCTTCGGTCGAGGCGTGGCGTGCGATGGCCGGACCCGGAGCCGTTCCGGCGGACGCCGTGACGACTTCGGCCTCCGGGCTCGATCCGGACGTGTCGCCGCAAACGGCCCTCGCGCAAGTCGCCTCCGTCGCCAAGGCGCGCGGCCTGGACGAGGCTAAGGTGCGCGACCTCGTCGAGGCTTCGATCGATCCGCCGGCCTTCGGCCTGATTGGCGAGCCTCGGGTCAACATTTTGCGGCTGAATTTGGCGCTGGATCAGCTAAAGTCGTCGTGACACACGACGAGAGCTGATGGCCCGAACAAGTCGAGAGGATCAGGGACGTCCGGATCCGGACGCGCTTCTGGCGGCTTTCCGCAGGGAGACGTCCGGCCGGCTCAAGGTGTTCCTTGGCGCGGCGCCGGGGGTGGGCAAGACCTATGCCATGCTGCTCGGCGCGCGGCGGGTGAAGGACGAGGGGG
>NZ_JBKQOT010000446.1:0-2588 GCF_052145395.1 Roseiarcus sp. | reverse complement strand
CTCCCAGTGCTCGACCGTCAGGGCGACGCCCATCGTCTCGGCGGTTTCGCGCGCCCAGTCTTCGGTCCATTCGCTCGGGCTCACGAGATGGCCCTCGTTGTCGACCGTCGGCGTTCGCAAAAGCGCTCCTCCTGGGAACATGGACGGTCGCATCGCGTGCGGCGCTCCAACCTTGCTCTTGTCTGAACTCGTCTTAACCTTCGCACAAGGGACGTCGTTTCGCCGAACTGCGCGCGGAAACGCGGGCGAAAGCGCGAAACGTCCAAGAAGTCGCATTGGTTGGCGATCTCGGCAATCGACAGACGATCTGAATCCGGGCGGCGAGGACGCTGCATCGCCAACGACCGACGCGCTTCCCACCGTTCGGCTTGTGGCAGAGGCCGCTCTGGTGCGACCATTCATCTCATGGCGAATGAATTCTAAAATGTTAATATGTGAACTACCGAATGTCGGGCGCATTTCGCAAAACAAGAGAGAATCATGAAAATCGTCATCATCGGGGCGTCGCCGGCCGCGCCGCCGCGGCGGCGCGCCTGCGCCGCGTCAGCGCTCGTGCGGCGGTCGCACCACGAAAATCCATGCGATCGTCGATTCCCGCGGACGCCCTATCGCCCTCGAAGTAACGCCCGGCCAGCTGGGCGACGTTCGCGTTGCGACGGCGCTGATCAGCGCGGTCCCTCCGGGCCGCCGCTTGGCAGGCGACACCGCTATGACAGCGACGGGCTGCGGAGCTTTCTTGCCAAGCGAGGCACTGTGCCTGTCATCCCCAACAATCCGACGCGCAAGCGACCGAGCGGCCGGATGAGGGTTCTCGGCGCGGTTCGATCAGAATTCTTCACGCGCTAACCGTGGCATTCGCCTTCATCGAGGCTGGCGCAACTCGATTCCGGCGAGAACCTCGTCAAGCTTCCGCTAATGAACGCGTCAATCGCCTGACCGACTCGGGCTTCCAGACGGGTGAGGCCCAAGACCCGCGCGGTCGTCGTCGGCGGCGGGTTCATCGGCCTCGAAACGGCGGAAAACCTCGTCCATCGCGGCTTCGACGTCACGCTGGTCGAGATGCTCGATCAGGTGCTGGCGCCGCTCGACCGCGAAATGGCTCGCATTGTCGAGGGCTTTGTCGAGCGGCATGGCATACGCCTCGCGCTCAATGACGGCGTGGCCGCGTTCAAGCAGGCCGCGGGCGGCGCCATCGACGTCGAAACCAAATCCGGGAAGGTCCATCCGGCCGACGTCGTGATCCTGTCGCTCGGCGTGCGCCCCGACACGACGCTGGCGAAGATGGCGGGGCTGACGATCGGCGAGCGCGGCGGCATCCGGGTCGACGACCAGATGCGCACCACCAACCCCGACATCGTCGCCGTCGGCGACGCGGTCGAGGCCAAGGATGCCGTCACCGGCCAATGGGCGCTGATCGCGCTCGCGGGCCCCGCGGACCGTCAGGGCCGCATCGCAGCCGACGTGATCGCGGGGGGCAACTCCCGCTTCCGCGGCAGTCAGGGCACGTCGATCATCGGCCTCTTCGGCGCCTCGGCCGCCTGGACCGGCGCCAGCGAGAAGACGCTGAACCGGATCGGCGACACGGACTACGAGAAGATCTACCTCTACCCGAATTCGCACGCGGGCTATTACCCCGGCGCGAAGCCGATTGCGATGAAGGTGCTCTTCCGCAAGTCGGACGGACGGCTGCTCGGCGCCCTGGCGCTCGGCGAGGACAACGTCGACAAGCGGATCAGCGCGCTGGCGATGGCGCTCCAGATGGGCGCGACGGTCTACGACCTCGAGGAAGCCGAACTCTGCTATGCGCCGCAGTTTGGCAGCGCCAACGATCCGGTCAATTTCGCCGGGATGGTGGCCGCAGACGTTCTTCGCGGCGACATGCCGCTAAGCCATTGGGATTCGATCGGCGGCGCGTTCGTCCTCGACGTGCGCGAGCCGTTCGAGCTTGCGGTCGAGGCTCATTCGGGAGCGGTCAACATCCCGATCGGGCAGTTGCGCCAGCGGCTCCGGCCAGCGCGCCTATATCGCGACGCGAATTCTTCTCCAGAATGGGTTCAAGGCGAAGGACGTCTCGGGCGGCATGCTGTCGCTCGCCCACAACGGCGTGCTCGATGCGAAGGGTCAGTCGGGTTAGGCGCGTCGCAGATGTCACACTCGTGGGGCCGCGCCATGTGTCGTTGAGCAGGCGGCGAGGGAGCTGCTGAAGCGGTGAAAAAGTTGGCGCGGAGAATAGCTTCACGCGACCCTTTCCGGCCTTTAGGGATCGATGTCGACGTCGGCGCTGTGCCGGCGAAGCAGCCGCTAGCTTGGCAAGATGATGATGGCAGCGACGCCGCCGAGGTTCGATCGCTCCAGCCGAATCGAACCCTTGTTGACCGATGCCAGCTTGATGGCGATCGAAATCCCCAAGCCGTGTCCCGGCACACAGGAGACGCTCATCGCGGCCGTTTCGATCGCAACGCTGGTCTTCCTCGTCGAGCTCGGCGCGCTTTGCGGGTGGTTAGGCGGCGCGACGTTGATCCAACCCGCCCTGCGGGTCGGGTTCTGGGGTGCGATCGCGACGGCTGTAACCGCGGGACTAGGCGCGC
>NZ_JBKQOT010000445.1:0-3365 GCF_052145395.1 Roseiarcus sp. | reverse complement strand
TTGTAGGTCGATTTGGGCGAGGGCATCGCTCGCTTGCATCCGCACAGTCGGATCGCTGTCGCCAAGCATGTTCTGGAGCTGACCTGCTATTTGTTGCGCCTGGGGCGGCCGGGTCCATTGGTACATCTCAGTAAGCGCCCCCAGCAGCCTTGTCCGTGAATCCGAATCACTGTGCGAATCGAGGTAGTGGAGGATCAGGCTGGCGCACGGCGCGGAAGACTGTCTAATCGCTCTAAGGCTCCCCACCACCTCCGCGATCACATTGATGTCCAGCGAGGCGTCAGAGCACATCGACTGGAGGTGCGCTAGGCCCTTGGGATCATTCAGCACGAAGAGCGCCTGTGCGATTCCGACCTGCGCCTCGGGGTCTCTCTCATCGGATAAAGCGCTCTCGATAAGTGGTATCGCGGCTGAATCATGCTGGTTGGCGAGCTCGTTAGCTGCGGTGGACCGAATTGCCGGGTCGTTGTTGCGCAAGGCCGCAATGAGGTCCGTCTCCGAAGTCCCAACGCCCTTGGCATGGAGCCAATCGGCGGGAGTCGGTAGCTGGCCGCTAAAGTGGGCATCCGAATTCTGAGCCGTCGCGGCGCGCCAAGCAAGCGGGCAGAGTAATAATCCAGCGAGCAGATTAACTCCAATGGTCCTCATGTCGTTCTCCTTTGGACTAATACTTGGACACAATCACCTTTGTAATTGCGCTGCTTCCAACCGAGCCTGGCTGGAGGTCGTACGTGACGGTAAAGCTCCCGAGGGGGTTTCCTCCGCATGAATACGTCTGGGTGCACACAATCGTGCAAGAATTTACCCCGGACCATGAAAGAAGATTATAAGGATTATCCAAGAAATGGCCGTCGTAGAACGTGTTGTTCAAGGCAGGGAGGGGGCTCCCAAACTGAAATCCGTAATCTCCGGGTTGGCCGGGAAGCCCAACTGCAAAGGTGGGGGTCTTACCCGTGCATGGCGTTGGCCAGGGCCAGCCCTTGCTCGTTGGGCAGCTATTGCTAAGCGTGCTCAACGACTCGCTGAGCAGCGTCCCGTTGAAGGTTCCCGACGCAGGTCCCACCGTCATTGTCGCAACTGCCCCGATGCCGGTTGAAAGGGTGGGAACGTCCTGAGGGTAGGAAGACAAGTTATAGGGCGTCACGGAACTGATTGCGACCGACGATGGGCAGCTCGGTATGGCTCCGATCGTCGCATAGCCTGGCGAACCTGAGCCAGAGGGGCCGTTTCCGGGCGCCGGAGAGAATCCGCTGCCGTTATAGCCGTTCGAGGTGACGGTGATCGTCGCGGTCCCATTGGGGGCGCTCGAATCGACAGTAACACTCATTTGAATTTGAGCGTCAGTCGGTAAACCTACGATTCCGTAACTGGTGATGCCTTGACCGGAAATTTGAACCGAGGGGCTAGTTCCGAAGCCAGAGCCGGAAATTGTAAAGCCCGTCGTCTGACCAGCTGGCCAGACGTCGGGGATAATGCCGTTGATCGCGGGTGTTTCGTCGCCCACCGTGAACGTGACGGAGCCGGACCCCCAGGTGTTGGACATCGTCAGGTTCTGCGCTCCGGTTGTGACGCCGCTCGCCGGGATCGTGAAATCGACAGTGGCGTTGGCCGTTGTTTCGCCATTCTCAATAGACGTCTGGACGCCGCCGCCTATGCTGACGGCTGAGTATTGGAAGTCGTCGATCAGGTACGACCCGGTGACTTGCGTTGAGCCGCTCGTCCCGACCGCGCCGGAGTTGACGCTGATCTGAGAGATTGAGGGGACGTTCGCCGTTGTTTGAAATCCGATCTCTCCGAGATCTACGTCGCCCTCGACGTAGCCCTCGCCGCCGTCTTCATATGAGCCGTCTTCGTAATCCGCGTAAACATCGGCGATAAACGTGTAGGCGTCACCGCGGTTGATTGGCCCTTCGATCTCGGCCTCGGCTTCGTAACCTTCATCGTCGCCCGCCGAACTCACCATGTTATTGCCGTCGTACGCAGCGATTACTACGCCCACATCGTCGATGAAAGCCCAGCAGTCGCCGCAGGAATAGTAATCGACATCGGCATACCAGTCGAACTCCATGCCGTCGGTGTCGATCTCGACGTAGACCTCCACTTCGTCGTCGTAGTCCGCGTAGTACGAGACGCTGGATCCAGACACTCCATCGTAGTGCCAATACGATTGGCTGTGTGCGGCAGGCAGGGCAAGGCATTGGGCCAAGAGGACGAGAAGCAGAATACCGAATCCGCAGTGCATGCGAAGCGCCTGGAAGATCTTCATGGCTGAGTCCTCCCTTGCGGCGTTGGCTGCTCGAACCACGATCGGGCTTTTCCAGGGTTGGCCGGGACGATTTTCACCGACTGCGCGAACTGCGTGCTGAGAAACTTTGGAGAGACGCCGCATTTGCGGGAGACAGCGCCTGATTGAGGGTTGCGATCTCGGCGTCGATGTCGGCGTTCCGTTCCGCGTCGAGCGCCTTCAGCTTTTCCAGGCCGGGCGGGGGCGAGCCCGGCGGGATAAGTCCCTGTTTCCTGGCTTGCTGGTCAGCGGCGACGATTGCTCTTGCCCTTGCATTCAGATCGGCGATTTTGGCTGACAGCCTCTCGGAAGATGCGCGCACCGGTGCGAATTCGCCGTCGGTAAAGCCAAGTCGCTTTTGCAGGCCGGTACGCAGCCAATCGCCATTCTCTCCTTGTTTTTCGCGTTGCGCGGCGGCTTCGTCGAGGTGGCGCTGATAAAGAAGAAAGTGGGGATACAGATGCGGTAGAGGAATGGGTCGCGGCGGCTGGGACTGATTCTGTTGCGGCGTGGCCGCTGGCTGCTGTGCGAGTGCGATTGACAGCAACAGAAGGCCGGATACGGTCAAAAGGGCGAGGCGACGCATAGATCCTCCCTTTTTCTCTCAGCGTGCTACGAGAAAAATCACGGAACACTGAAAATGCAGGATGATTTTCGCGAAAAATTCTTACCCCCCCCCGCAGGAGCTTGTCAACGTTACGAGCGGACGATGGTCATTCGTAACCGACGGGGTTAACTTTCTCGTCATCCGAGCGAATTTGTGCGCACGAAAGGCAATGATGTCCTGATGTCGAGGAGTGAATCGAAAGCGCTCGAGAGTACTTACGTCACAAGCACGTCAAATTTACATAGCGGCGCGCGGCGCGGACGCGGTTAAAATCATGTCCACCATGAGTGCGACCTTCCTTGACGCCATTTCCGTCGATCGCGTCATTGACGGCAGATTCCCGCTTCTCCAAAAGCTAGGCGGGACGCAGTGGAGTTCTGCCTATTTAACCGAGCTTGACGATGGCCGGGCGCAAAGAGCCGCCATTAAGATCTTCCCGTTCGCATCTGTGGATGAACGCGCCACCTTCGCTCG